>JAYRZH010000036.1:0-25271 GCA_041916555.1 Chitinophagaceae bacterium
CATAGACCTTAACAAGCAAGTTGAAACTTATAAAGCATATTGGCAGCCAATTATAGATTGCAATAAGAAACAGAAAACACAAGCGGTTTCTAATTACAACAAATTTAAAGTGGGCGACAATATAACAATATACATGCCTGTTGACACAGCAGACGGAAGCCCCAACGCAGTTCTTTATGACTGCCCTACAACTGAATGGACTTTTGACAAAGGCAAAGACTTGACTTTAAAAGGAATTGTAACAAAAAAATATTTCATTAATGACACGGCAAATGTGTTCTTTACAGTTCAAATAAATTACTTAAACCGCAAAGACACAGAAATTCTGATGACAAAAGTTAAGGTAGGTGACAAAAAAGATTTTTCACTGACAGGACTTACGATTGAATAACACTACAGCCAACAGGCAGTTTTGCGTCAGCAGGGGGCGACGAATAAATTCTCATCGCCAGTGCTACTATCAACTACATATCCGGCTGATCGAACACGGATGAGCAACAGAATGTATTTTCAACTTTTGTAACTTCGGTCGACTTCAGTTACGGGCTGGACGTTTTCCAAATGCCCTGCCGAACGCAAAGCTGTGGCCGTTGGCAGAAATAGAATGACAGACACCCTCATCATTGAAAAAGCAATAGGCGAAATCCAATCTAAACGGTTTGGCACGACTGAGCAGCTTTTGGAAGTTCATGAAGTTGTTTATGTAGACGGCAAACCAAAGGTGCTAAGAGTAGACACAGAAGCTGATGACGGAACGGCTATAGTCTATTTCCCCTTGAAAGACGAAATGTTTTATTTAGCTGTTTGGCTTGACACTAGACCAGAAGTTGCCGTTAGAGCGGTTGGTACAGAAGATTACCACGCTGTCTATTTGAAGGTCATATCGGATGATTTAAGTTTTCAAGAACTTTCAGCATTAACAATACTCAAGCCGACTGGTGGTTGGAGCAAGGGCGACCCAAGAAAATCAGGGAAGTCATTTTATAATTTCTCTGCGTTTCATTTTGAACCAAATCCAGAACCAGACGAATTTGAAGATAAACTCAGAAAGTTGCTTGACTTCTTAGAACAGGACAAAGACGGAATAGTTTTACTGGTTGAAAGAGCATCTGTTGAAATTCAAGTCGCAACGGTTTTCCATAATGGCAATACAATGCTTGGCGGACACCATCTAGACAAGGTTACTATTAAAAGACTTGCTGCACTAAATCTTGAGGTAGACTTTGACTTGTACGCAGAAGGAAATTTATTTAAAGATTGACATTACTTCTGTCAACATCGGTTTTGCAATATAGTGGCTGATGAAAAAGTGCTAAGCAATTGTAATACTATTGAACTTTAGTAATAAATTTAAACTGACGGAACACGGAATGCCACCACATCGCAAAGCCATGAACCGTTGCCTGCCATATTATTAGAGCATGAAAAACCTAACAACATTCATATTGACATTACTCTCTTTTGATATCTGCTTCAGTCAGAGTGTGGACACTATTAGGGTGTATGACTATCTTAAACCCGGAGATAGATGGAAATTGAAAATAAAGAGTAATAAAACGTTTGTGTTGTACACTAATAATCTTTTCTCAAAGGACGAGATTACTTCAACTGGTACATGCAAAATTGGTGACACGACAATTCAATTTCTTTGCGACACTTCAAAGCTTAAAAACAAATACTTAGCGAAGGATAAGTTAAGACAGTTTTCCAACATCCCTTTTATTCTTTGCGGTGACACATTTACTAAACACAGTAATTTCTTTATCCCCCGAAATATCAACTACGAGCCACAAGATAGTGTGATAATGCCAGTAGGTATTTGTGCAAGGTATTATCGAGGCGACGGTTTTGGGAATAATATTATTGAGTTAAAGCAAGACGGGACTTACACTTTTTATGACAACTCTTGTATGGCACGTTTCAAGGAAGAAGGTACATGGACACTTATTAATGACATACTAACTTTCCGCCCAAATGAAGACAAATGGTCAATGCTTGAGTGGGTTACTAAAGACAGAAAGCTTTATTTGACAGAAAATCATTTAGTAGGGAAAAAAGTTGCAAAGACTACCACGCAGACAAAAAGAACAATAGTGACAGAAACATTTTATTATTTATCTAAAGAGCCGAACTATGTGAACGACTAAGTACGTCAGGCAACATTGGGTTTTGCGTCATACTAAAAGACACCGTTATAATGGAAGTAACATTATTTAATCAAACCATTTTTGACCTTTGCTGGACATTTTTGATAGCTGTAACAATCTCCTGCAATAATCACAGTCAATCAATTAAGGAAAATCAAATAGTTCATTCTAAAATTGAATGCAAAAGATTAAAATACACTACAGGGATTCGTTCAATTTTAGAGGATAGTAAGGGAAATATTTGGTTTGGTAGCTATAATGAAGGAGTGTGTTTACTTCATAATGGGGCTCTCCAATATTTTACAACAGAAAACGGGTTAAGTGACAATCAGGTAAGGAGTATTTATGAAGATAAAAATGGCATAATCTGGTTTGAATGTGGGAGAGGGTTAAGTATTTATGATGGGAAGGAAATAACTACATACAGGGAACGAAACTACAACGCAAAGAACGAATGGAAGTTAAACGAAAGTGACCTCTGGTTTAAAGGCGACGAAACTACCGGTTACAATAAACTTGAAGGGTATGCGGGGGTGTATCAATATGACGGACAACAGCTTTCGTATCGCACATTTCCTGTTACCCCAAAATTAGGGAATGAATTTCCCTATCCGGTTTCAACACCTTTTGTAAAAAGTAAAAATGGAACGGTTTGGTTTGGAACCTACGGCGCAGTAATAGGATATAATGGTTCAGATTTTAAGATACTGGATAATGAATATCTAGGACTAAACGCAGAAACTGGTTCTTTGCATGTTCGGAGCCTAATGGAAGATAGCAAAGGGAATCTATGGATCGGCAATAATGGAATTGGAGTTTTAACATACGATGGAAGAAAAACCATCAATTTCACAGCACAACAAAAATTAAGAAAGGAAGACGCCAAAGGCAATTCTCTTGAGAGCGTTTTCTCCATTGGAGAGGATACTTCAGGAAATATTTGGTTTGGAACTGTGGAATTTGGTGCATGGAGATATGACGGTAATTCCGTGAAAAATTTTACTAAAGAGCATGGACTTGAGAGTAAACACATTTGGTTTATATATAAAAGCAAACAGGGCGAATTGTGGTTTGGAGGAAAAGATCCAAGTGGCGTATACCGATTCAATGGCAATTCTTTTGAACGAAAATATTAACTATAAGTACGAATGCACAACATGGGGTTTTGCGATATGGCGGGATAAAACATAGACTGAGCTCTTAATTCATTGGTCAGCTTTTGAATAACTTACCAGGCGACATTAACTCGGGCAATCACCACATCACAAAGCCCAGGGCGTTGATGGCAATTGAAAATACTCTACAATTATGAGAATTGTTTTCCTAATTTTCTTAGTGATCGGATTGAAGGGTTTTGAACAGACCAACTCTACGCTTGCAATTGAATACGATTCAACTACTGCAATATCACTAGAATCAGGTGGCGAGGCCATTAACAAGACACAACTTGATTCGGGATTTACAGTTAAGCTCAGTGATCCTAATGCTAAACTCATAAGTTTTAGTTTAGTCTATAGCTTCGACAATGGGGAGACTCATGGCTTTCAGCAAATTTCGTTTCAAGGAAACAGGGCATTCATTGATTCTCGGTTTCCAAAACTTGGGCTATTTAAGGACCCCAAATCGAATTTTGTCACTTTGGAAAATGTCTATTTTGAGAGGAACGGAAAGCGCTATAAAGCAAGAAGTCTCTTCATCCCACTTAAATGAAACATACGCAGAAACAACTGCGGCCAACATCGGCTTGGCGCAATGGCAGCAATTACCCCGAATACCAAGACATCCTCCAAAATATTATCAAACCATGAAGCTTATTTTTTCATTTACTTTGACACTTTTCGTATTAACCACTTATTCTCAAAATGAAATCAAAACGTTTATTCACTCGAATACAGTGCCTATCAAGTCAATTACCCCTGACTCATTAGACTACAGCGACCTTGAAGGAATTGGGAATGCAATCGGGAATGCCCGTATAGTTATGTTGGGCGAACAAGACCATGGTGACGCACCCACTTTTTTAGCAAAAACAAGGCTAATACAATATCTGCATGAAAAGAAAGGCTTTAACGTTATAGCATTTGAAAGCGACTTTTTCTCTGCTACTTGCGGATTTGAAAACACTGCTAAAACCAAGCATGATTTTCTTAATTTTTATAAGGGAAATATTGTTCCATATTGGACACAATGCGATGCATCTAATCCGCTATTTACAAAAGTTATTCCTGAAAGTTTCATCACACAAAATCCATATATCATCGCTGGCTTCGACAACCAAATGTTTTATAAATATTCAACATCTAATTTATCCCAGTACATTGACAGCCTCGCAAAAGAAAGTAAATTAGAGTTGTTAAGTGATGAAACTAAGTTCAAAAGTATTTTATCCATCATTAAAACACTTTCTAATGCCATGTTGTGTGCCACCGAAACTAAATCATTTTATCAAAATGCAATTAATAATCTAACTACTTTAAAAGATGAGTTTAAAACCAAGAATGGCGATGAGAATATTGCATGCGTTTTAACTGATAATTTAATTGCTTTTGCACAACAGCTATTGAAGAAAAATGATTTTACCACAATGGTAAACATCAGAGATATTCAAATGGCAGAAACCCTGAAATGGCTATGCAAAGTAAAATTTCCGAATGAAAAAATAATCATTTGGGCTGCTAACTATCATATTTCAAAAAATATGGGACATTTCAAAAGGAAATCACTCAACGATAATATTTCAATGGCTACAGAATTTGTTAAAGACAAAGAACTTGACACAGCTACCTATTCAATTGGGTTTACTTCTTATGATGGAGAGGCCGGTCGAATTGGAACAAAAACATTTCCTGTTGATGCCCCAGACAAAAATGGATTTGAAACATGGATAGACAATTCACTAAATTATGCTTTTATTGACTACAAAAGATTCAACTCATTATATCCACAATTTGAAACTGAATTTGAAATGAAAAGTTGTGTAAGCGACAATAATGTTCATAAAAGTTATCCTGGACAATGGAATAAAATATTTGACGGAATATTCTTTATCCGACATATGTACTCGTGTAAGATAAGATATTAAAGCTGCTGCCAACAAAAGGTTAAATGCACTTAAACAGAACACATCACAAAGGAAATTGAAAAACTGAAGAAATAAAAATGTTTGGTGGCTTGGCCTTCATGGTCAACGGTAAGATGTGCATCAATGTTAGCGGCAAAATATTATGCGCCATTATCAACATTAGGTGCAGACAAAGGATTTGAGCCGACACAAGACCCGGTATCAAAAGTTATAACCTATTTCCTTGTCATTGTTCAATTCTTGGTTTTAATGGTGTTGCTATTCGTTGCATTTCGCTGGGGGACACAAAAAACAAAGAAAAATTTAGTTGGCTGACATGAACTACAAATGAAAAGAAGAACATACAGCTTACACAGTACTTCATGCAAGATACTACAGACTCTACAAAACAATAAAAAATACCTTTATGCGGAAAAATCCAAAACGCTTTTTTGTTATCGTCTTCCTTCTTTCAACTCTATACTCCTTTGCTCAAAAGGAAACTACCGAAACAATTACGGAGAATTTTTTCCAGACATACAAAAAAGATCCGACAAGAGCTTATGCAGACTTATTTGTTGACAACAAATGGATGAAGGATAAGAAGAGCGATATAGAAACTGTGAAAATAAGAATGAATGATTTTTTAAGTGGGCTCGGAGAATATTATGGATACGAATTAATTACAGAAAAGAGTGCTGGAGAAAGTTACGTTCTCAAAAGTTACCTGATTAAGTATGAGAGACAGCCCATAAGATTTACTTTCTTGCTTTATCGACCCAATGATAAATGGCAGATACAAAATTTTACTTATGATACAAACATAGAAGATGAATTGGAAGAAGCGGCAAAAGCATATAGATTAAAAAACAATTGGTAAATCTGCAGCAAACAATTAATGGCCAATATGGTAGGTCGAAGAACATTCTCTCATCGTTATGTTCCCTACTTAGCTTTGGTTTCGGTCGACGATAAACCCCAGCAACAGAAAAAACACGCAGACCATTAAATGTTACAAAACACACAACTACTAATAATCAGGCGGTTCATTGGTTAATTGGCTCAAAATGTCCTGCTATTTAGGACAGAGTTTTGTATGAAACTTGCGTCAGAAAACATTACGTATAGGTATTTGTTTTGGACTCCCCATCAAGAAGAAAGTTGAAAAGTTCTAAATGAATAAACAGATTCTTATTTATGCATCTGCTGCGTTGCTATCACTTGCTGGACTGATATGTGTTATTGCAGCTTTTCATAAAAAAACAGTAAAGGAAAAAATGAACAATGCATTGAAGCGGCCACCATTAAAAAATTACGGCAACCCCTTTCTATGGTTGTTCGGCCTTTTCTGTATTTTCCTGGCAATCTTCCTGCTTATAAATACATTAAAATAAACAAACATAGAATACCTAAATTGCCAACAAGACTCAATGAAGCTCATTAAAAAAGTAACGGAGGTAAACTTTAGTAAAGGGTTTTTATACCTATTATTCACAGGTTTCGTTTCGACCATATTATCCATCTCCATAGACTTGACTGGATATGAACTTGGTGCCTTAATAAATTACTTTTGGCCTGGTTTCCTTACCCTACTCACTATTATTGCCTTTGGAATTTGTTGCCTTGTAGTTCGAAATATAAAGGTTCGCCTTTGGACGTTAATTGTACTTTGTGCCTATTTATTGTATGTAGGAATTGCCTTGCATTTTGAAAAAGATTATTGGCCATTAGTAACCTGGTAAAACCACTGCAAAAAGTTCAGTTTGAGCCAACAGGGGCTACAACTTTATCAACAAAATAGTATGATGAATATGGCATACTATACTAATCATAAGTTACAGACAAAAAACAATTATCTTGGCATATAACACTAAGCTCGCAGAAAGAGTAAGAACCTACCTGAAACGATTGCCGGAAATAAAAATTGAAGAAAAGAAAATGTTTGGAGGGTTGGCCTTCATGGTCAATGGCAAAATGTGCATCAATGTAAGCGGCCAAAACCTTATGTGCCGGTTTGATACTTCAAAATCTGAATTGGTAGCAAAGCGTGATGGCTTTCGTCCAATGATCATGAAAGGAAAGGAACTCAACGGTTATTGTTATGTTGACCCAATAGGTTTTCAATCACCAAAAGACTTTGAATTTTGGATAACTCTGTGTTTGGAGTTTAACAATAGTGCAAAATCATCTCGCAGAAAGTAATAAAAGTGGCCTGGGCCGAAAATTTAAAATTTAACATGAAACATTTATTCATTCTGGTGGCTCTGCTATCCAGCAAATTTTACGCACAGAGTCAGTTAAATTTTGACAAACGATTTGTGCAATGCGAAGACAAGTGGGTTGCATTTAAACCTGACAAAGACAGCGCTTATACTTTCGGCTTTATTTATATTGACCCTGAGGCGGGGTTAACACTCAATTATGAAGGTGATTTTAAAATTTCCCCTACCGGGCTTTTTGTTCCTAAAAAGCTTGATACCATAAACATGAAAGTCCGATTGAAGCCCAACAATGTTTTGGTAGCCATCATTCCGGATAATAAATTTAATGAACTCCAAATTGAGGCTATTCCAGACTGGCTTAAATACTATAAAAAAGACACAAATTCAATTGACAGGCTTTACCGCTGGGGATTTATGTACAATGGTTGGGGAGAATGCGCTAAAGCGTTAAATTTTCTGGAAAAAGCAAAAAAGATCAATCCCAATTACGAAGGTCTTCCTGTTGAACTAGCCTACTCCTACAATTGCTTAAATCAATTTGACAAAGCGGAAGCCATTCTGGAAGAAGAGATTAAAGCAAATCCCGGGGATGCATACGTTTGTAAAGAATACATATATACCCTGACAAAAAACAAGAAGATCGAAAAAGCCATACTTCAATTTGAAACGTCCGGCAAAACGATAAAAGACAAGCAATTTGATGCGGAGAATTGCTATAACATATTAGAATACTATTACTACCAAAAAGACGTGGAGAGTTTTAAGAAATGGTATAGGATACTACAAAACCAGCCAAACGAAAATAATATGATCACCCAGTATGCCAATAATATGAAAAAGAACTTAGGAATAGAATAAGCATACCTGCCATGCCTGGGCGAAATTCGCAGGTAAGGCTACGGAACAAGAAATTTTTTGAAGTCTGGTAAAATAGAAAGCAGTTTTTGTATATTTATTCTGTACCGGCATTAAGCGTACAACTCATTGGCAACCATTTGATTGGAAGCTAATTTTGTTGCACAAATGAATGCCATTTCCATTCATTTTTAAACACCTGCTTTATGATCTGCAATCGCAACACATTAACCAGATCCGCCCTTTTAGGATGTGCATTACTGTTCCTGTCCGTTTCAGTTATTGCACAAGACGGCACCATTTATCCTTTGGCCGCTCCGGCTGAACCAAATGCCATTAAGCTTGGCACTGGTGGCGTTGAAAACCAACCTGCTACTGAATCCTGGTTTCGCCAATGGGGAGATCCCATGGCCCGGAACATTACGGTAGCCACCCTCACTCCTATTCTTCCCAAACCTGGCAAAGGAAATGGCGCTTGCGTGATTGTTGCACCGGGTGGAGGCTTTCGCTGGCTTTCCATGGGAAATGAAGGATGGGAAGTTGCACAGGCCCTGGCAGACAAAGGGATTGCCGCTTTTGTTTTAAAGTACCGTCTGTTCCCCACTCCTCCTTCTCTTGATAGCTTTAGTGCCTGGATGAACCGGCCCAGGATCGCCCCTCCCCCCTCTGATTCTTCAAAACCAGCTTCGGCCCCAAGACCGCCTCAAATTGACCTTTCCAATCAGTTGGCTGACGCTGAAGCGGCCTATGCCCTGATCCTGAAAAGGTCAAAAGATTGGGGAGTCGATACTTCAAGAATAGGCATGATCGGATTTTCTGCCGGCTCGGGTTTGACCATGTATGCTACCCTTAACTCCAAAACCATGAAACTTGCCTTCATAGGCATGATATATGGCGGAATGGGCCCCCTGGATGTGCCGAAGAACGCCCCTCCCATGTTTAATGTTATCGCCAGTGATGATTTTCTGTTTGGCGGCCAAACCGGACTGATCCAGTCATGGTACAAGGCTGGCATACCTGTAGAGTTTCACCTTTACCAAAATGGTGGCCATGGTTTTGGTTTGGGTAACCCCGACAGAACGAGTAATAAGTGGTTTGATGCCTTTATGCATTGGCTGGACGTGAATAAGTTCCTGAAGGCAAAAGGTTAAATAGATTAGTGTACGTTATTGTTGGTGTTTCCCGTCTTTTATCGGTAACTTTCCTCTAATAAATTATAAGGGAACACCAACAATGGCGAATACTGCCTTATGGAAAAAAAAGATATAAAACCAGCCATAACGATCGACAATTATCTGGAGGTTCACTATATCCACCGTAGCAACTGGCTAAGGGCGGCTGTGCTGGGAGCCAATGACGGGATTATTTCCATTTCCAGTCTGGCCATTGGTATCGCGGCAGCCAGCTCCTCCCGTGAACCCATTGTACTGGCCACGGTGGCTGGTTTAGTGGCAGGTGCCTTATCGATGGCCGCGGGGGAATACGTTTCTGTCAGCTCTCAAACGGATACGGAAAAAGCCGATATAGCCAGGGAAGCCGAAGAATTAAAGGAAATGCCAGAGGCGGAACTGGATATCCTTACCCAGATCTATGAACGTAGGGGATTAAAAAAAGAAACCGCCAGGCAGGTGGCTATTGAAATGACCGAGCACGATGCCTTAGCCGCGCATGTACGGGATGAACTAGGGATCAATGAAGTCACCCAGGCCAAACCAATTCAGGCCGCATTTGCCTCCGGAGCCTCGTTTACCGCAGGTGGCGTTTTACCCCTTTTTGTCACCTTGTTTGCCCCTGTCCAAGCCATGGAATACTTCCTATATGGCTTTACCATCCTTTTCCTTGCCTTTCTCGGAACCGTGTCCGCCAGAACCGGGGGCGCTCCCATCACCAAAGCCATCATTCGCATAGTTATCTGGGGAACGATAGCTATGGGCTTGTCTGCCTTTGTGGGTTACCTCTTTGGTGTCAATGTATAACCAGGGTAAGGGCTGATTTCAAACAATTAGCGGACCAGGGCGGCTCTGCTAAAATACATTCGTCCCATTGCTACTCCTGTTTGGTAAACACTCTTTCCCCTTGAGGGCGTTTTATCGTCATTTGTTTTTTAGATATATCAAAGCTAACGGTAACCCCTGGTGCCAGGTTGAATGTATCAGGTGCCGTTGCTTCCAGAGGAATGGTGTTACCTCCATTCTCGATGGCAATGGTAGAACCCGATCGGGTAACGGTCATTTTTGCCGGTGTACCGGCAATCACATATACCCCAATATATTGATTAAGGATATCGGGGCTTACTACCAAGGCATCAAACGTAGGAACCTCATACGGCCTGTTCCAGTAAATATCAAAAACAGCAGCCACAATATCCGCTACCGGATATATCTTGGCATTCGTTGTATAGGCCAATGCCAGTTGTTCGTCCGGCTCATAAGCCAGCCAGGCACCGGAACTGTTACTTCCCCCCGTATGACCATAGAGTGTTTTCCCACCAAAGTTAAATGGCTCCATCCCCATTCCTTCCCCATCCTGTATGGTTATCATTTTATCGAGACTCGCTTTGGAAAGAAGCTTATGGTCAAAAAGAGCTTGAATAAATTTTGCCATGTCGCCTGGTGTTGACATGATCGCCCCTGCCCCTGCCGGAATGCTTAAATTCAACTCTGGCGACTCCTTCCATTCCCCCAAATAACGGTAAGAAAGGCTTTCATTATTCTCCGGAATGGTATTCCCCTCTCCCAGGTAGGTGTTTCTAAGACCAAGTTTGGAGGTAATTCTGTCCGTTAATACCTCCTGATAAGGCTTTCCCTCCAGTTTCTCAATGATATATCCCAAAATAACATAGCCCGTGTTACTATACTCATGCTTGCTGTCCGGTTCAAAGTTGGGTTGCCCCTTTTCAAGTACAGCCAACACTTCCTCATGGGTCCTTGATTGGCGTCCCCAGTTTGGTTCCACTTTCAGCTCGGGAATACCACTGCGGTGCCTGAGTATCTGCTCAATGGTAATTTTATTGGCATTGGGGATTGTGGGATAAAACCTATCCAGTTTATCCTGCAGGTTTAATTTTCCTTCCTCCACCAGTTGAAGGATCATTACCGCCGTATAGGTCTTTGTGATCGAACTGATCCGAAACCTAGTATTTGAGGTAATTGGTGTTTTTGTCATCCCGTTCATCAGGCTATATCCAAAACTGCGTTCGTACAAGATCCGGCCTTCTTTCGCTAAGACAATACTCCCCATTCCCTTATTCTTTTCTAGGAGTCGGTCAAATAACTGATCAAGTTTGTCCTTATCAATAGTTTGCGCATATCCCACACTAACTATAACCAGAGTTAATAACCCCAAAATCAGTCTCTTCACGTTATTAAATTCTTTCATATTAATTTGTTTTAATTCAACCCAGGGCATCTGCAAATGCTACCGATGTCCATTCAATAATTTAAAAAGTACTTTGTATTTCAAAGTAAATCCATATTTATCACATTTCAAAATACGTCTGTTACCTTTTTTCATAACATTGGGGCCGAATTATTCAACAAATTGTAAATTCAATCTCTCTAAGTGACGCGGGGAGTAACAGGAAATAACTGTTGTTTTTATCTGCTATCCAAGGAATCCGTTCTCGTTTATCCCACTTGAATTTCATTTTTGACTCTTTATTAAAAACGATAAACCATGACCACTGTTAACATTTACCTCACCTTTAATGGCAACTGCGAAGAAGCATTCACTTTCTACCAATCCGTTTTTGGAGGAGAGATCCCCTATATGGGAAGGTTCGGAGAAATGCCTGCTGATAGTGGCCATACACTGGCCCCGGAGGAAGCGAACAAGATTATGCATGTATCTCTTCCTATCAGTAAAGAAACCATGTTGATGGGTAGCGATACGGCTGGAGAATGGGGTTTCAAATTTTCCGCCGGAAATAATTTTTCCATTTCCATCAGTACCGATAGTAAGGAAGAGGCCGACCGGCTTTTTGCGGGACTTTCAGCCGGTGGACATGTCACCATGCCCATGAACAGCACTTTCTGGGGAGATTATTTTGGCATGTTCACCGACAAATTTGGTATCGGTTGGATGATTAGCTTCAAGGAAGATGCAAAGGCATAATTGGTAAACAATGATCTAAAAATCAGGATCCGAACATTTTCCAATCTGATAGGATCTGAGATTGGGATAAAAATAATTGACATGGCAAAATCCAACTTCAAAAAACTCTCGGCAGACCAGGGCAAAAAGCTAATAGGTCCATTAAAGACCCGTTTTGAAAAACATATGTCCCGGCACAAGGGATTGTCATGGGCGGCTGTATTGTCCAGATTAGAATCAGCTCCTGAAAAACTCTGGTCATTGCATGAAATGGAAATGACCGGTGGTGAGCCGGATGTGATCAGTTGGGATAAGAAATCGGGGGAATGCCTCTTTGTAGATTGCTCGGTGGAAAGTCCCAAAGACCGCCGCAGCCTTTGTTATGACCGGGAAGGGCTTGATTCCAGAAAAGAATTCAAACCAGCGGATACAGCCATGGATATGGCAAGGGCAATGGGTATTGACATGTTGAATGAAGAGCAATATCGGCTTTTGCAGAGTGTAGGTGATTTTGACCTCAAGACCTCCAGTTGGTTGCTTACCCCGGCACCCATTCGCAAACTGGGCGGCGCCATATTTGGCGATAAGCGATACGGCCAGGTATTCATCTATCACAATGGAGCCGGGTCATACTATGCGGCCAGGGGATTTAGAGGGGCGTTGAAAGTGTAAGGCATTGGCTCTTTAGTGACTTTTATGAATTGCAAACAAAGTGGGCACGCCAACCACAAAGTCAGATACAAATGGATAAAACCAATATTGCTAAAGCCCTCAGGGAACATCATGATTCTTTTCTGGTTTTCCTCTCTACTCTGGAGGAAAAGGAATTCACTCTAAATGTAAATGAAAAATGGAGCCCGGGGCAACAACTGGATCATATCTGCCGTTCGGTTAAACCGGTAAGACTGGCCTTTTTGATGCCGGGGTTTTTGTTACGCTGGTTATTTGGTAAATCAAACCGCCCCGGACGAAGCTATGATGAACTCGTAAATCGCTATAAAGAAAGATTGGCAAAAGGCGGAAGGGCTGGCGGTCGTTTTGTACCTGGAGCTATTGCGTACAAGGAAAAAGATAAACTGTCGAGGCAATTGAAACGGGAAGTGGAAGCCCTGATTCGAAATATGGATCGGTATTCGGAAAAAGCCCTTGACCAATATCTACTACCACATCCCCTGATGGGGAAATTGACACTTCGGGAAATGCTATACTTTACTATGTATCATGTACAACACCACGAAATACAGACACGCCAAAACATTCATGAGGTGTAAAATGTCAACAATAAATTGATCATGAAAGCCTATACCAGAACCCGCTATGGAGGCCCTGAGATCTTAAAGATCGAAGAGGTTACCAAACCCTCGGACCCGGGGGACGAGGAGGTCGTTGTAAAAGTGATCGCGAATTCAATGAACCCTGCTGATTGGCATTTGCTGAGAGGGAAACCCTTCTTTGCCCGTTTTACTGTGGGACTGTTCAAACCAAACTCAAAAATACCCGGGGCAGATTTTGCGGGAATCGTTGAAATGGTGGGCAGGAAGGTAACCCATCTGAAACCCGGCGACCATGTATTTGGGGAGACATTGCTCGGCGGGGCTTTTGCAGAGTATATCTGTGCCCCGGGCAAGGTCTGTGCAAAAATGCCAGAGGGGTCAGGATTTAAAGAGATGGCCGCAGTACCTGTAGCCGGTATAACCGCTTACCAGGGCCTGGTGACCCATGGAAAATTACAGGCTGGTGAAACCGTGCTGATCAATGGTGCCTCGGGTGGAGTGGGGCATTTTGCCGTGCAGATCGCGAAGGCATTGGGAGCAAAGGTTACAGCCGTTTGTTCCAGCCGCAATGTTGAATTCGTTCGCTCGCTGGGTGCCGATCATACGATCGCCTATGACCAGGAAGATATCCACGCGCATGGCGGAAACTATGACCTGGTTGTAGATTCCAATGGCAACCTGACTCATAGCGATTTTCGCCGGATGGGGAACAGAGGTATTACGATCGGGTTTACCAATATGGGTAATATGTTCCGGTTATTATTAAAAAAAGCCGTTAATAAATTTCCGCTGACTCAATTCACGGCAGAAGCTGACAGTAAAGATTTGGAAGCATTGGCAAATATGGTAGCAGCAGGAAAAATCAAACCCCATATTGAAAAGGTCTATCCTTATACCGAATTGCCGGCTGCCATCAGTTATATCGAGGCTATGAGGACAAGGGGTAAAGTAGTAGTGAATTGGGAGGGGGCCTGACTGATTATCCTAGAAATTCCCGCCATTTTGAATAGATATTGGCTGCATAACCAGGGCCAAACTCTTTGTCCCCAAATCGTCCTACCCAACGTATTCCGCTTACGGCATTGCTCAGAAAAAGGTGATCGGCCTGGAGAATTTCAGTCTCTGTGATTGGGACTTCTTCCACCGGATGCCCCCAATCCGGCAACTGCTCCAAAAGAAAACGGCGCATCACGCCGGCTACACAGCCCTCGCCCAGCGGTGGGGTGATGTATTTTCCCGCCCTGTAGATGAACAAATTGGCAATGACGGAATCAGCGATCCGGTCAAAACCATTCAGCAGGAGACAATCGTTCAATTTATTTTGTTTGGCATACCGGGCAGCCATGATATAGGGCAAGAAATTGGCCGATTTAAGATTGGAGAATCGGTCATTACTTTTTCGGGCATCAGGGTACAGACCTATGACCAGTCCATTGGCATTTAGCTCCCGGAAGCTCTCATTTAATGGCCAACTCTGGATCACATAATTTACTTCCTGGCCTCCCGGATCGAAGAGACCGCCCTCTCCCCGGAATACCATTAACCGGATCCGGGCAAGATCGCTATGCTGGTTCTTCCCTGCCAGTTCTAATATCTCTTTTTCGAGTTTTTCGCGGGTAAAGAATGGACCAGGCTCAAATCCCAGCGTATGGAGGGAATGAAAGAGACGTTCAAAATGCCAGGTTGCCAGGGGCAATTTTCCCTTTTCCAGGCGCAGGGTTTCAAAAACCCCATCACCGTAGCGAAGCCCGCGGTTATCTGCGGAAGCGATGGGGGTACCGGCATCCAGCCATTTGCCATTGAACCTGATTTTGTCCATGGCACAAAACTAAAAAATGCCCCGCCAAGGCGGGGCATTTTTATTTATCATGCTCAGGCTGTGTTCGTTTATTGTTCAACCAGACCGGCCTTAACCGCATACATGACCAATCCGGCTATGGAGGTGGTTCCGGTTTTGGTTTTGAGTTTATCGCGGATGGCTTCAACGGTGCGGGGGCTCAGGTCAACGATATCAGCGATCTCCTTGGTGCTTTTTTCTTCGCACATGAGTTTAAGGATGGTGATCTCTTTATCGTTGAGTTGTACATCCTGGGGACGTACTGATTCTCCGTGGGTTTTGCTACGCAGACCGTTCAGAAGGGCTTTATTGGTAAGGTCGTTAAAGAAGAATTCATTTTCATATACCCCTTTTACCGCTTCATAGATCATTTCGGCGCCAGATTCCTTGGTGAGGTAAGAGTTTGCCCCTATTTCCATCATGCGGCTGATCATGGAGTGATCGTTATGCATGGAAAGCATGATGACTTTGATGTCGGGGTAAAGTTTTTTTATCTCGGGGAGGGTGGTCAACCCATCCATGATAGGCATTTGAATATCAAGCAGCACTACATCGGGCTTGATATGTTTGAGAAGGTTCAGCAGTTGCATGCCATTCTCGGCTTCGGCTACCATCTGGATATCTTTGCGGCTGCTGAGGGAGGTTTTCACACCGGTACGGAATAGGGCATGATCGTCAGCGATGGCTACTTTAATAATGGTATTAGCGTCAATGTTCTTCATTTGGATATTAATTAGTAGTAAACAACGGATTTTATACCAACAATAACGTTAAAAGACCATGCAAATTGTAAAAATCCCAATAAAAAAACCATCGTACTAATACCTTATTTTCCCCTTGCAGAAAATACGCTCCGGGGCCGGATGCGTAAACTTCCGATAGTTTCTCGCGGTTTTACCTATCCCCCACCCACCTGTTTTACGATGCTATGCGTAAATACCGAAGGAATAAAATCGGTCAATAATGCTCTTGTCCACATTGCCCTGTGGATATATTTTTGCATCAGAAAGTTGATTGACAAGGAGGCATCGTCTACTACTCCGAACCGTCCAATGTCCTAACCGTCCAGAAAGTCATTCCAATTCCCTTGAAAAACCGGCGAGCAAAATCCAATATCAGTCAACTTTCTCTTTTTTTTTTCTTTTAGTTTTAGTTTTTAGCTCGTTTATACCCGTTTTAGAATCCAACCCTTAGAAACAACCGATCCTGTGATTGACCACAACCTATCCTTATACTGATCATTCAAGAAATAGTCTCTTGTAAAAAAGCCCACGCCACAATCGTGGGCTTTTTCATTTGAGGTCCCTTATTGAGTTGGCTGCTAAAAGTCAATTTCCACGTCACATTCTGTGATCTCCCAGCATGACCAGTTGAACCATGAACAGGCGGGGCAGGTTCCTCCGCCAGGACATGGGCATCCGCATTTTTTGAATTTGCATTTGATCTTGATCTTGGAGGATTCCGGTCCGGATGCCAGTTGGGCGGAATGTAGAAACCCTTCATCGGCAAAGACCGTGTTTCTTTCCTTTATACGTGGCTGACCGGACTTGTATTTTAGAACGGTGGTGGAACTGTACACCCCGTCGCCTGCCACGAGGTCGGTACCCCGGCCATTGTCGGCATAGGCCAGTCCTTTAAACCCAAAGCCTTCCGGTTTGGTCCTGGATTTTCCATAGTCCTTTACCACGATCTCGCTTACATAGGTAAATTCAGAAACTGGCCGGGCCCTGACAGATGTAATGGCCACATGGGCTTTGATATAATCCTCGGGCCAGGTGTCAAACCCTTTCTGCGCCTGGAGGCCAGAAGAGTAAACCAGTCCGGTGAGTCCGCACAGCATCAGTTGGATCATTTTTCGCTTCATACCAATCATTTGTTCCTACTCTCTTCAATAACCCGGTTTTCGGTATCCCGGATCAACCCGCTGCCGGCAGGCATTGCTGACAGAACAAAGATGCATACAAACCTGGTTGTCTGATCAAAAATGGCCCCTGGGAAATAAGGGATTTGCCTCAGTGGCCCACCGTTAAAAGACCGGGATTGACGAGGGAAAAAAACGGGGCAAAATCAGTTATTCGTCACCTGTATCGCAACAGCCAGAGAATTAGTTTTGCCGCAAATTTTTTGCATGGAAACAAAGAAAACGATCCGACTGGCCCTGGTGGATGACCACTTGTTGGTGCGGCATGGGTTGGCCCGTCTGATCGCCGATTATAGTGATTACAAGGTGGTGATCCAAGCTTCCCATGGGCAGGAGTTGATCGATTATATGCGTTCGGGGGTAGTACCCGACCTGGTATTGCTGGATATTGCAATGCCGGGTATGAACGGGATCGAGACGGCGGAGCTGTTGCGAAAAGAATACCCGCAAACGCCGATCCTTATTCTTTCGATGTATGAATCCGATCTTACTTTATTCCGGTTAATGAACAGTGGGGTGGCGGGTTTTTTAAGAAAGGACTCACACCAGTCGGAACTGGTTTATGCCATTCAGGCCGTGATTGAAACCGGGCATTATTTTTCCAATCAGATGACGGGTAAGCTGGTTGAACTGATCAGGAAAAATGAGAAAGGGGAAATGAACCTGGAGCGAATCCAGTTGACCGAGACAGAAATGGCTTTTTTGCAATTGGCATGTACGGACCTGACCTATAAAGAGATTGCCGCCAGGATCCATTTAAACACCCGTTCGGTGGATACGATCCGGGATAACCTCTTTGAGAAACTGGAGGTGAAAAGCCGGGTAGGCCTGGTCATGTTTGCCATGCGCCAGGGGATTGTGCTTATTTAGGGGTTTATTCCAGCAATCTGTTACGCATGGCATACATCACAAGACCGGCAATGGTCTTGGCCCCGGCCTTTTGTTTCATGTTTTGCCGGATTGTTTCGATGGTGCGTGGGCTGAGGAAGACTTCTTTGGATATTTCCTCTGTGGTTTTGTCCTCGGCTATCAATTTGAGGATGCGGAGTTCCTTTTCGGAGAATTTAACCGGGTTGGGATAGAACTGCCTGACTTTTTTCTTATGCTGAAGTTTGAGTAAAACGGCTTTATTAACCAGGTCGTTGAAATAGAAATCGTCATTTACACAGGTGAGGATGGCCTGGTAGATCTCATCCGGGTCGGTGGTTTTGGTAAGATAGGCATTAGCCCCCATTTCCATCATCCTGGTGATCATTTCCTGGTCGTCGTACATGGTCAGGACAATAATCTTGAGGTTTTCATATTCTTTCCGGATAAAGGAGATGGCGTTGATCCCGTCCACTTCGGGCATCCGGATATCCATGAGCAGCACATCGGGTTCTTTGATCTTGAGTTTGTGCATGAGGTCTTTGCCGTCTTCAGCCTCCCAGAGGATTTTGAGGTAATCCCGTTCTTTGAGGGCCATCCGGATACCATCCCGGAAGATCTTGTGATCGTCGGCGATTGCAACTTTGATTTGATCGGTAGTCATGGATAACTGGTTTCCAGTGAATCGAATGGGTTTTTTACAAGCCTGACGAAAGTAACGTATTTTCCTGATAATATAATCATGTATATCAGGCAATTATCAAAAAAAGGCCGGAAAACACCGAAATTTTGCCCTGTTATAATGTTTCGTAGTTTTTCGAGTGCTTTCCAGGGAATCTACGATGCCCGGAGTATTTACCCTGTACTTTAAATAGGGCAATACTGCTCTTGTCCACAGCCAGGTGTGGATATACTTTTGGGGCAAGTTGATTGACGAGGATTCAGCTCCCTCCAACCGTCCAATGTCCTAATACCGTCCAGAAAGAGAATTCCAGTCATCCTGTGAAAGACAAGTCAGGTCCAATGTCAATCAACTTATTTTCTCCATTTCTGCCAGATATTTTCCACAGCTGTTAATAAGCGCCTTGGAATCGTAAAATTTCAAGGCTTTTTTATGATTTTTACGATAGTAAATTTACGCAAAAGTATTGGGGTAATTACCTGATATTTCTACTAAAAGTTAACCCCTAAAATGGCCTGAAACCCTTGCCTGTACTGCGTTTCACAGGGTTTACGGGAGGTGGTAGGCCAGGACCCGGTTGAAATTGGGTGGGGATATATGGACTTTAGCAGGGTAAATGAGGCTCTAAAACTAAAACTAAAAGAAAATGATCCGGTTAATTAGACCCCTGTTTTTGATGTTCTTCTAAGTTAAGATTGACTTAATAGACAGAATTTTCTATTTTTGGAATTATGTTTAATCAGTTCCAATGATAGAAAATTTTTTTTTCTTTGCCAATCTATCCAATATCATCCCTCTGGCAATCTTCCTTCTTTTCTTCACCTACACCAAGAAAGTAGATTATGCAAAGGCTGTGGCAGTGTGTTCGATCTATGTCTTACTCATTTTTTCTTATTCCTTGTTGTTTCCTGATCATGTTAATGCCAAGTTTGATGCCGTGAACCAATATGGGGAGTTTTTGGCGCTTTCTGGCATACTTTATTATTCATTAAATTCATCCGCTCTCCGAAAGGTTACATTGATTGCGGGAATTGCCTTCACGGTATTCTGCATAATTTACGTATCCCTTTACGTATTAACCGAACTTGATCCTGTAATCATCAGTGTCAAGTCAATAATTCTAATAGTTTTATCGTTACTTGTTTTTTATGAGAAGTTCCAGAAGGAGACAGAGAAGGTTATTTACTATGACTACCGGTTTTGGGGCCTGATTGGACTGTTCATATATATTAGTGGTACTTTCCTTTTCTACCTTGTGTATAGCGATTATTTTGAGGAATTGAAAGACCTGGAGATCATTCCACCTGTTCTTTATGTATTTAAAAGCATTTTGCTGGCGATGAGCCTTATAATATTAATTAAAGAAACAAAACAAAATACCGGTAAAAAAGAAAAAGATATCCCATTCCTAGATTTGGAATAACCCTATAAGCGCCCACCACCATGTTTCTTCTCCAAGCCACCAACAGTATCAGTGTATCCAAGATCGTGCTCTTTGGTACTCTTGGTATTTTGATATTGGTGATCGGCCTGGTCTTTTTTATCATCCAGCACCAGCGGCGGGTATTAAAATACCAGCAAAAGCTTCAGCAAATGGAGATCGATCAGCAGAAAATGATGCTGAGCGCCTCTATCCGGATGCAGGAAGAGGAGCGCCAGCGTTTGGCCGCCGATCTTCACGATGATGCCGGCCCCTTGCTGGCCACGGCCCGTCTATACCTGAATGAAAACCTGGTCAACCAGGATAAGGCCAGCCAGCTTCAATCCATCTTTCAGGCCCGTCAGATCATTGACGAAACCATCCAGCTTATCCGGAACATCAGCCATAGCCTGATGCCCCCTACCCTCAAGAACTTTGGCCTCGAATCGGCCATCAACGACCTTTTCCAGAAGATCAGCGGGTCGGGCGCCATCAATGCCAGCAGCCGCTTCCATGATTACCGCGAACGCCTCAAAGGGGATAAAGAACTCATCATCTTCCGGATCGTTCAGGAACTGGTCAATAATATCCTCAAACACTCCAGTTCCAGCTTTATCCACCTGACGCAAAATATCCACGGCGACAAATTCTACCTCCGTATCCACCATGACGGACGGGGCCTGGTGCAGACCGATTTTGAAAAACTCAACAAGAGCAATATCGGCCTGGGTCTGAAAAACATCAGCAGCCGCCTACGGGTACTCCATGGGGATATCCACTTTGAAAAGGACATATCCCAGACCTATTATAAGGTGACCATCGAAGTTCCCCGCGACGATCCATACCAGTAAGCAGGAAAATCTTATTTTTGCTTACTTACTGTTCCTAATGAATGTCATCAAAGTAGCCATTGCCGACGACCACAAGATTTTCCGCAAAGGAGTGGTCCTCTCCCTGCGACCTTATACCAACATACGGTTTGTGCAGGAAGCGGAGCATGGCGACGACCTGCTGGCCGGTTTAAAGGAATCGGAACCAGATGTTATTCTGATGGATCTCCGCATGCCGGGTAAAGATGGCATCGAAACCACCAAGATCGTTTCCAAACAGTATCCCCAGATCCGCATCATCATCCTCACCATGTACGAAGACGAGCGCTTTGTTTACCACATGATGGAGAATGGCGCCAATGGTTACCTGCTAAAGAATGCCGAACCCCAGGAGATCCGAAAAGCCATCATGGATGTGCATGAAAAAGGGTATTACCTCAACAACTTTGTCAACCGCATCCTCCTCAAACGCTCCCATTCCCGCAATAAAGTAATCCCCTCCCTCAATAACGAGATCACCCTCAGTGATAAGGAAAGGGATGTGCTCCGTTTTATTTGCATGGAATTTACCGCCCAGGAAATCGCCCAAAAAATGGAGATCAGTCCGCGTACCGTAGAAGCCATTAAAGACCGGCTGATGGAACGCTTTGGAAGTAAGAATACAGCAGGTCTGGTTTTCTTTGCCGTAAAAAATAACCTGGTAGATTAGAAACTCCTAACTAAACCGCATTTCCGGAATCTCCCCTTCCACAACAAGCCTCCCGGCTGTTTTCGCTTTTATCTCCTCCACCGAAACACCAGGAGCCCGCTCCAACAACCGAAACCCGTTGGGTGTGATATCGAGTACCGCTAGATCACTTACAATCTTCCGCACGCATTTTACCCCGGTAAGTGGCAGTTGGCATTGCGGCAAAAGCTTGGACTCCCCCTTGGGATTGGTGTGCATCATGGCCACGATGATATTTCGCGCGCTGGCCACCAGGTCCATGGCCCCACCCATTCCCTTGACCATCTTGCCGGGAATCTTCCAGTTGGCAATATCCCCCTGGTCACTCACTTCCATAGCCCCCAACACGGTAAGATCTACCTTTCCGGCCCGTATCATCCCAAAACTCATGGCCGAATCAAAGAAACTCGATCCGGGCACAGTAGTTATCGTTTGCTTCCCCGCATTGATCAGGTCAGGATCCTCCTCACCCTCCATTGGGAATGGGCCCATCCCCAGCAATCCATTCTCACTTTGCAAAACCACTTCCACACCGGGGGGTATATAATTTGCCACCAGGGTGGGAATACCAATCCCGAGATTAACATAATAACCGTTGCGAAGTTCGCGGGCAATGCGTTGGGCGATCTGTTCTTTAGTGAGGGGCATGGGGGGAATTGTGAATAGTGAATGGTGAATAGTGAATCGGGATTGGCTATTGCTTATTGGGATTGGTTCTGACTGTTCGTTGCTCTATTCTTTTTTCATATCCGGTACCCTTGAAAATTCGTTGTACATAAATGCCGGGGGTATGGATTTGATCGGGATCGAGTTGACCGGCCGGGACCAGTTCTTCCACTTCCGCAATAGTTATCTTTCCGGCCATGGCCATCAGGGGGTTGAAATTCCGGGCCGTTTCCCGATAAATCAGATTACCATGGGTATCCCCTTTCCAGGCTTTTACAAGCGCGTAATCAGCCTCAAAGGCATATTCCAGCAAATACTCCTTGTCGTTAAATACACGGGATTCCTTCCCGATTGCCACTTCTGTACCGGCCCCGGCGGGGGTAAAGATGGCCGGCATGCCATACCCGGCAGCCAGGCAACGCGTAGCCAGGGTGCCCTGTGGGATCAGTTCCACTTCCAATTCCCCACTCAGCAATTGTCTTTCAAATTCCGCATTCTCGCCCACATAGGAAGAGATCATTTTTTTTACCTGTCGCTGGCGGAGCATTAACCCGATTCCAAAATCATCCACTCCCGCATTGTTGGAGATACAGGTCAGTCCCGTTACCTTCATTTCAACCAGTGCCTGAATACAATTCTCGGGAATGCCACAAAGGCCAAATCCTCCGAGCATCAGCACGGCGCCATTTGTTATATCGCGGACTGCTTCCGTTGCATTGGCCACGGTTTTATTCATACAGCAAACTTTTACACAAAGGTAGTGGGTAATGCCCCTTTGGCTAAGCGAAGCGGGGATAAATAAAAATCATTGGGGTTGTACAGGCAGCCCAATCGAATCAAGTCTTTTCTTGATGGGTTTGGTCCGGGGCTTGGTAGTGTCGGCATTGACAGTGGTAACGGGATTGGGGTTTCCAGGAGGTGTTACCTGTGATTGAAAAGCTTCCTGTTCCTTGCGCCTAGCCAGGTTATTCAGGGAATCCATGACGGTCTTCAATTGATCGGGGTGGTCGCGATAAAAATCAAAACTCCTCTTAAACTCATCGCGTTTTACACCGTGGAGGGCGAAGACCTTCTCGTAAAGGACAAGGCTTTCCTTCTTTTTGTCAAGATTGGAATCCTTGCTGACAAAATCAGCTACAAACTGATCGGAGCGTGCGAGGTCATAGAGAATACTCTTCATTTTTTCTTTTGAAAGGATCCCGTCTGGTACTTTATCCTTGTTCACACAGGAAATCAACACCAGGGTCAGTAAGCAGGTAAACAACAGGGGATATCTCATTTCAGTTCCTTATAGGCTTGCATATTGGCCACATCCAGTTTAACCAGCAGGGCCTTGGCCCTGTCCTTGGTTTCCTGATCAGCCTTGGAAAAAATCCGTATCAATTCCGTGCTCCGGCCCTGGAAAAAGAACTGAAGAATCATGGAACCAGGGTTCTCAGATTGCAGGGTTTGCAGGTAGTTCAGGCAATTCAGGATACCCGTGCGTCCTTCCTCTTCCTGTTCATAAAACAGGTCAAGACCAGTTCTGAAATAGGTATAGAGGGCATCATGAATCAGGGCTAAACGGTTATTATTCAGGTTCTCGGCCAGCCAATACCGGTTTCTCAGGCTTTCATAGTTCTTCCATCCTGAGATATCTCCGGATTCGGGGGCATTGTTTACGATATTCTGGGCTTTCAGGAAATAGGCTTCGCCACCCCTTGGGGAGAATGAATCATAATCCATTCCCAGGATAACATAGACCCAATAGGACAGTACGGCGGTCAGATTGGATACATAGGGATCGGTGCCCTGTACCCTGTTCTCATTAAACTCAATGGGCTGAAACTCCTGGTACCGGAAGGCCAGGTTATCATCCTGGAAATTGACCAGGGGGGTAAGATAGGTGGTTTTATACACCGGACGCGCCGCCTGAATGGTCAGGCTGGCGCTATAAACGTTCTGCCCAAGTTCTTTATCCAGGTTTAACAAAAAGGAACATTCGATCCTTTCCTGTGGCTGAAACACATCGGTGGTCCATTTGCGGCTGTTGAGGAAATTGGCCAGGGAATTTTGTAAGGTGGTAAATATCTTTTTATCAACCTGGGTGCTGATCCGGTTAGACATCACCGTTACCTTGGCCTTTATTTCCTGGCCACTGGCCCGGACCAGGGTAAAAACAAGCAACAGGGAAAATAATTTACGCATAATACAAAAGGATTAGGGTATCGATGATCTGCCGGGCCACTTCCTGTTTGGATTGCAGGGCAAGATCAAATTCTTTTCCGCTTTTATCAAACAACGTCACCTTGTTGGTGTCCTTTCCAAACCCGGCGCCTTCATCACGCAGGGAATTCAAAACGATCATATCCGCGTTCTTGGATTTAAGTTTGGCCAGGGCATTTTCCTTTTCGTGCTGGGTTTCGAGGGCAAAACCGATCAGTACCTGTTTCTTTTTCTTCTCCCCCATGCTACGCAGGATATCCGGTGTTTTCTGCAATTCCAATACTAAACGGTCGCCGGTTTTTTTTATTTTCTCCGGCTCTTTGTTCACAGGGGTATAGTCAGCCACTGCCGCGGCCATGATGGCCAGGTCTGCCTGGTCAAACCGGCTATTGACAGCATTGTACATTTCCTGAGCCGAATTTACACGGATGGTGGTAATGCCTGCAGGATTGGGCAGGGAAGATG
>JAYRZH010000037.1:0-24720 GCA_041916555.1 Chitinophagaceae bacterium
CAACCGCGACCTGGAGAAGTATATCATTGATGAACTGAACAACTATAAGCGCCAATTGGAATCAAAAATGGCCACGTTTGAAATATTGGCCAAGCGTTATTCCGAAGATCCCGGCAGCAAGGACAGGGCCGGTGAATACCAGCTTAACCGGAATGAGAAAGGAGCCTGGGACCCCGCCTTTATGGCCATGGCCTTCAGGTTAAAACCCGGAGAAATTTCACAGCCATTTAAATCCAAATTTGGGTACCATATCATGCAATTGGTTGAACGGAATGGGGACGATGCCATTGTCAGGCATATTCTCCGGATTCCGGTTCCTACTGATGATGAAATAAAGCAGACCATTGACAAACTGGATACGGTAAGGGCAAAAATTTTGGCCGGCACCTCCAGTTTTTCTGAAGCGGCTTCCAAGTACACAGAAGATGAAGCGGCCAAGTTCCAGGGGCCTTGTGTACTCGGTCGCGACGGATCCTCTTTTGTGACCATCGACCAACTGGATAAGGACATGGTCATGATGATCAGTAAAATGAAAGTGGGCGAGTATTCCCAGCCCACGGTATATGAGGAGAATGGTAAAAAGGCGGTTCGAATAGTTTATTATAAATCCCGCACCGAGCCCCATGTGCTCAACCTTCGAGATGATTACAGCAAGATCTCCCAGGCCGCCCTGGAAGAGAAAAAGCAGATCGAAATGGAGAAATGGCTCATGAAGAGAATCCCCACTTATTACCTGATGATCGCAGAAGACATGAAAACCTGCGGCCAGGTGAAGAAATGGGCGGATGCTTCCGCGAAGAAAGCGTTTTAAAATTCCCTACCTTTGCCGTTCCTTTACAAGGGGCAAAATAATGAGCGATCCTATCAAGCACGAATGCGGCTTGGCATTCATTCGGTTACGCAAATCTTTCCCGTACTATAAGCAAAAGTATGGCACCGTTACCTGGGGCCTGAATAAGCTGTACCTGCTGATGGAAAAACAGCACAACCGGGGGCAGGATGGGGCCGGGATCGCATCGGTAAAACTGAATACAGAGCCAGGCTACCCCTTTCTACACCGGATACGTTCCAATGCCAATCAGCCCATCGCCGATCTTTTTCGGCAGGTGGGTGAGGAGATCCAGGAACTGGAACGGTACCACCCCGATATTCGCAATCACCCCGGATTGATGAAAGGCCATGTGCGTTTTCTGGGGGAGATATTGCTGGGTCACCTTCGCTATGGTACCCAGGGGAAGAACAAACTGGAATACTGTCACCCATTTATTAATCGCGACACCATTCCTTCCCGAAACCTGGCCCTGGCCGGGAATTTCAACCTGGTGAATACCGATGAGCTTTTTGCCATTGTAGGCAAACAGCCCAATGAAACGGAACGTTTCAGCGATCTGGCTGCCATGATCGAAGTGATGTACACTTTTCTTTGCAAGGCGGATGAAGAATCACCCTCCGCGCCTGATATTAAGAAGGTACTCAAGAAGGCGGTCCCGCTATTTGATGGAGGGTTTCATGTTGGGGGGATGACAGGTGATGGTACCGGATTTGTTTTCCGGGATGCGCATGGCATTCGCCCTTCCTATTACTATATCGATGATGAAGTGGTGGTGGCGGCATCAGAACGGGCAGCCATACGCACAGCTTTTAATGTGGGGGAGAATGTTGTAAAGGAACTGATGCCCGGACAGGCGCTGATCGTTGATCCGCATGGACATGCGGAAATCGCTCAGATACTGGAGCCAAAGGAAAGAAGGGCCTGTAGCTTTGAGCGGATCTATTTCTCCCGTGGTAGTGATGAAAAAATTTATAAGGAAAGAAAAGCCCTGGGGTATAACCTGAGTGAGCAGATATTGTCGGCTGTTAATAATGACCTTCGCAATACCATCTTTTCATTTATTCCCAATACGGCAGAAACCGCCTTTCTGGGTTTACAGAAGGGACTGGAATTTTTCCTCAATAAAGTAAAGGTGGAAAGGATCCTGAGTTGGAAAGGAGAATATGATGAAGAAAAATTGACCGAGATGATCACCCGTCGGATACGGGTGGAAAAGATTGCGATCAAGGATGTTAAGATGCGCACCTTTATTACGGAAGACAGCAGCCGGAATGAGATGGTGCAGCACGTTTATGATATTACCTATGGTACGGTAAGACCAGGGGTTGATACGCTGGTGGTGATGGACGACTCTATTGTTCGAGGTACCACTCTAAAGGAGAGTATTGTACGGATGCTGGCCCGTCTCCAACCCAAGAAGATCATCATTGTTTCCTCCGCCCCGCAGATCCGTTACCCTGATTGTTATGGGATTGACATGAGTAAAATGGGGGATTTTGTCGCTTTCCAGGCGGTAGTGGCCCTGATAAAGGAGAAGGGTATGGAGGAGGAAATGAAGCGTACCTATGACGAATGTCGTGAACGGATGCGGAGTAACCGTCTGCATGAAGAGAATATGGTCAAACGGATCTATTCTCTGTTTACCGTGGAAGAGATCACCGGAAAGATCGCGCAACTGATCACCCCGCCCGGTTTAACCATTCCCGTGCAGGTAATCTTCCAAACCATTGAATCCTTACACGCGGCCTGTCCAGGTAACCTGGGTGACTGGTATTTCACCGGAAACTACCCAACTCCCGGGGGAAACAGGGTAGTGAACAAGGCCTTTATGAATTACTATGAAGGAAAGGATGTAAGGGGATATTAGCCATCGACAATTTATAATACAGAATAAGAATTCGGGTATGAAAACACTCCTGCTTATTCGACACGCGAAAAGTGACTGGTCGGTCCCGGCCCAGGGAGACTTTTACCGTTCTTTGAACGAGCGTGGAATGAAAGACGCTCCCATGATGGCCCAACGTCTTCTTCAGCGTGGGGTTATGGTAGATGTTTTTATCTCCAGTACAGCCAAGCGCGCTTTTACCACTGCCAGTTTTTTTGCCGAGACCTATAACCGCAAACCCGAGGATATTGAAAAATGCCCGGATCTTTATCATGCCAATCCGGATACTTTTCGGCAGGTGATAGAGGAAACGGATGACGAACACAACCACATCGCCTTATTTTCCCATAACCCCGGTATCAGTGATTTTGTCAACACCCTTACACGGGTTCGAATCGATAATATGCCCACCTGCGGAATCTTTGCCGTACAGGTAGATACCCCACATTGGAAGGATTTCCACGGTGCAAAAAAGGAATTTCTCTTCTTTGACTATCCCAAACTTAATGATTAATACTCTTGTGCTTCAGGATACTTGGCGATAGAAGGCCCCGGCGGATGGCAGGGAACCATTAAGGGAAAAACCATCTTCCAAAACACTATAGAATAGATTTTTTTCCATGAGATAGCCACCCAGGTATTCCTGTTCGCTTTGCCCAGGGGTAGGCACCAGTATGGCTTTCTTTTTCAGGGTGACCAGGTCCATAATGGTGCTATAACCCGATCGGGCGATCACCCAGTCGGCAGAAGCGATCTCTTCCTCAAGCAAATAGGCCGGTAAGTGGTTGTGAATGGTAAGATGGGGGTAAGAAGGTAAGGCTGTACCTCCGGAAGGAAGCCCCCTAACCAGGGTAACTGATCCGGTGTACTGTTTAATCTCATCCATCATTTTCCTTTCCCATTTTGAACGGGCAGGTTCGGGGCCGCTGAGTAAGACCAGGATCTTCCCCGGGATACTCGTGGAAGCACGATAGGTAAATCGTGACAGAGGCCCGATATACTCGACAGGCAATGCGGGTAATTGGCGGGGGTGGGAGAGTTTACCTGCCAGAGCGGAGTCCAATTCCAAAAAATCGGGTACCCAGCATTCGTTGAACCTTTCAAGCTGGCGGTAGTTCCAATCGTTAAGCGATCGGGATCCAAAGGAACCCCAGGGGGGCCGGATATTGAGCTGGTGGGTAATGATGATGGAATGAAGGGCTGGGTGATAAAGGCCGTACCGGTTATCGGAAATTACCAGGTCGATTTGCCTGGTTTTTAACAAGGAAGCCAGCCACTGGTTTTCCTCGCGGATGGCGCGATACAAGGCGGGCAATTGAGCAATCAGGTTAACGGTGGTGCCAATGCGGGAATGCCCATACCGGATGCCATAGCCGGCCAGTGGCAGGAATTCAAGAAGGGGAAATTCAGTGGTTAATAGTTGTTGCTGAACGGGGTTTCCCGCAAGGATTACCCGGTTTCCCCTATTCAATAATTCTTTAATAATTGGAATACAGCGTGTAGTATGACCCAGGCCCCAGTCAAGGGGAGCAACAAGCACGGTTTTTGTGCTCCCTTTTAAGGAGTTAAATTTCCCTGTCATTGGTCAAAAACATACTAATTTGAACCGAAATTAGTTTAATTTAGAAATCCAACTATGATGCGAAAAAACAAAATCTGGCTGGTCTTGTTACTAGTAGGAATGATCGCAGCATCCGGCTGTCATCGCAATTATTATACCTCCAAAGCTAAGGGTAATGATTGCGGGTGCCCCAACAAAAAGGGCATGGTTGGTTACTGAGAAAAGCGATTGAAACAAACCAATGAAAAGAGTCAACAGGGAACTGCTTGTCCTCTTGCGTATGGATAACATGAGCAAGGTGGAAATGGAAAATGAGCTGGCAGCTATTGGCCGGTTATTACGAGTTTCCCTGAGTGACGATCATTTTTGCCTTTCTCACGAACTTGTTGCTAACACCCGTCTTACCCGGCGAAAGAAAAAGATCTTAAAGGCCCGCCGTCAGGCAGAATTAAAGCCTTTCCATTTTCTTTTAAACCTGAATTGAATTATTGGGGCTGAAGCTCACTCAGCGCCTGTTCAAGTTTCCCTGCCATTTCATCAATTTCTTCTTTTTTACAGGTTCCAACACTCAGTCTGTACCAGGATGAAGTATTGCTGGCGCCAAATGCATAAAAAGGCACCACGGCAAGCCTGGCATGATTGAGCAGATAGGCTGTAACATCTGCCTGGGTAGCGAGCAGGCTGCCATCGCGGGTGGTTTTACCGGCCGCATCGATTTGGATGGTGAGATAGATTCCTGCCTCGGGGGCAATAGCATCTACGGGCAAGCCCGCGTTTTTCAGGCGGATAAAATGGGCATGGATGCGCTGAAGTCTTTCGAGTAATTCGGAACGGAAATGACCCAGGAAGCGGTCGATGGCTTCTTTGTTGGGAAGGAATTTAGCCACCGCTTTCTGTTCTGCCATGGGTGCCCAGGCGCCTACATGGGTGAGTATGGCCCGCATTTTAGACATCACCTTTTCGGGTCCCATGGCCCAACCCACTCTTACCCCGGTTGACGCGAATATTTTACTGATGGCATCGATAAAGATGGTGTACTCCCGCATGGCCGGACGAAGGGATACGGGGTCCACGTGCCGGATATCGCCATAAGTGAGGTGCCAGTACATCTGGTCATACATCAGGTATAATTTCTTTTCATCCGCTCCCCGTTTGGCATTTTCCTCCAATACCATATCGCAGATCTCTTCCAGTTCCTTTTTCCGGAAGGTGGTTCCGGTGGGGTTCTGTGGCGAACAAAGGGCAATCAGCGTGGCGCCTTTCAGGTGTGGCCGGATAGCTTCGGCCGTGGGCATGAAATTTGTTTCGGCCGAGGTTTCGATCACGGTATGATTTCCCTGTACAAAATGGGTATAGTGGTTGTTATTCCAGGAAGGAACCGGGTAAATAACTTTTTCCCCGGCGTCGCATACCGAACGATATACAGCATAGATCAGGGGACGGCCACCACCTGAAACAAGAATTTCTTTTGGGGAATAGTCCAGGCCTTGTCTTTCTTTGCTAAAGGCTGAAATGGCTTCGCGGAGATCGAGGTTGCCATCTGCCGCCGGATAGTTAGTGAAATGCTTGCGATAGGATTCAATGATGGCCTCTTCCAGTTCCTGCGGGATGGGAAAAATAGAGGGGTCAAAATCCCCTACGGTAAAATTATAGATACGTTCACCTTGTCTGATTTTCTCCCTGATCTCTCCTCCCAGTTTCACTATTTCGGAGCCAATCAGTGTTTCGGCTAAATGAGATAGTTTCATGGGGCAAAGTTAGGGATTGGGGATTAGATGTTGGGGGTGAGATGTTGGATACTGGCATCCAACATCTCACCCCCAACAACCTAAAGCTCCTTGTATTCCTTCACCAATTCTACTTTTGTTTCATCCACCAGTTTTCTATATTCTTTCCATTTCCCATTAAACAACGCATTCGTCAGTTCCACCATTGTATTCACCGCTTTTTCAGCGGCAGTCGTCAATTCTTCTTCGGTGGCGCCCGGGGCTACAGGTTTGGAGAAAACATATTGTCTGGCACTCCGGAGCATATTCAATACAGTTACATCGGATGAGCGGGTCAACCCTTGGCGGCTATCGGTTTTACCCGAAATTTTTTCCTTGATGGCGGTGATCTCCTTTAGGATAGCGCCGGTGGATTTACGAAGCGTATCTGCTTCCTTGCCTTTTACATCTTTCAGTTGGGCATTCATTTTATTGCATACATCTTCGGCTTCGTTCAGGCGGTCCATTACCTCATTCAGTTTATCGGATGACTTTTGCAAACGGCCAAGCATATTCTTCTGGGCTGTTGTAACAGCGGGATCCTGTTTCACACGGGGGTCGGCTTTTACTTCAACCCAGGTACTGTCTGACTGACGGGCATAGCTAAGTACCACTTTATAGGTTCCGGGTTCAACAGAAAGCCCGCCTGGTTCGGGTGATCCGGGTGCCGGTTTGGGGCTTCCGGGCTGGCGGAAACCTTTTTCTTCCATACCCCAATACATGCGGTTAAACCCAGTGTCGGCCATCCAACGCAGGTTGCGGACCACTTCATTATTGGCATTGTAAATACGTACCAACACGGTATCTCCTTTACCTTCCCCGCGGCCGCCGCCAAACTGACCACGACCACGACCGCTGCCTGGCGCTCCACCTGCAGCAGCCGGTGCGGCGTTTGCAGGAGTAGCTGCAACGGCAGGGGTTGCCGGTGCGCTGGGTTTATTCAGGTAAAAGGAAATGGCGGCTCCGCTTCTTTTATTCTCCGCATCCCAAACACCATCCACACTCCATTCGTATCCGGTAGGAGGTTTGTAGTTGGCCTGCCAGGCGGCTGGCGCGGGGAAAACAGTGATGGGGCTGCCGGGTTTATTGCCGTTATTGGCCGCCAGCTTACGCAATGGGCGAATATCATCCAGCACCCAAAGCGAGCGACCAAAGGTCGCGATCACCAGGTCGGCCTCTTTTTCCTGAATGGCGAGGTCGTAGGTAGAAACGGAAGGATATCCATTTTTCCACTGTTCAAAACTGGCGCCATTATCAAAGCTGATCCATAAGCCGTGTTCCGTTCCTACAAAGACCAGGTTCTTCTCAGTGGGATCCTGCAGTACGCAAAGGGCATATCCCTTTACTTTCTTTTCATCCACCAGACGTGTCCAGGTTTTGCCATAATCAACGGTGCGGAAGATATAGGGTTTGAAATCACCCCGGCGGTAGTCATTGGCAACCACGAAAACCTCCCCAGGATTAAAGCGGGAAGCGCGTACTTGTGGAATCCAGGCACCCACGGGCAAGCCCGGGATTTTTCCCCTGAAATTGGTCCAGGTTTTCCCACAATCCCTGGTCAATTGCACATTGCCATCATCTGTACCTACCCAGATCACCCCTTTCTCTACGGGGGAGGGTTCGATGGCGAGGATGGTATTGTAGTTTTCGGCGCCGGTGATATCGAGGGTAAGTCCGCCGTTTTCATTTTGTTTTTGCTGTTCCTTGTTATCGGTGGTCAGGTCCGGGGAAATAAGTTCCCAGGCGGCCCCTTTATTGGTGCTTTTGTGTACAAACTGGCTGCCAAAATAGATCGTCTTTTTATCAAAAGGATCCTGGGCAATGGCCGAGTTCCAGTTGAAGCGGAGTTTAATGGAGGTATCGGCCAAAACCGGACGGATAAACCAGCTTTCGCCGGTCTTCCAGTTGCGGCGGCCCACATTCCCCTGTTGGCTCATGCTGTAAACCCAGGATGCGTCTTCGGCATCGGGCATAACATCAAAGCCATCGCCCCCACCCACATTTTCCCAATCGGAATTGCGAATGCCACCGCTTACCCAGCTATAACCGGGCCCATGCCAGCTACCATTATCCTGCATGCCACCCATGACATGATAGGGGGTTTCATTATCCACGTTGATATGATAGAACTGACCAACCGGAATCTTTTCATCAAAATTCCAGGTCTTACCCCGGTCGCGGGAAATACCAATACCACCGTCATTTCCTTCCACAATAAAATTGGGGTCGTTGGGATTGATCCACCAGGCATGGTGATCGGGGTGGATGCCGCTATAAGGGATCAGGGTGGAAAACGATTTGCCACCATCCTCGCTTAGCGTAACGGTGGAGTGGATATCATAAATGCGGTTTTCGTTTTTGGGATCTACATAGATTTCCTGATAATAGAACGGTCTGTCGGTCACTTCCGCCGCGTTGCTGTTGACCAGTTGCCAGGTAAACCCGCCATCATCACTTTTATAGAAACCATTTTTGGAAGCTTCTATTTTCGCGTAAACACGATCCGGCAGGCTACGCGCGAAAGCGATACCAATACGACCAAGGTCACCGGCAGGGAGGCCTTCTTTGCTGGTTAATTTTCTCCAGTTTCTGCCGCCATCCACGGTAATATAAAGGGCGCTGCCCGGGCCACCGCTTTTTGAGCTGTAGGGTGTCCGGTAGAACTGCCACATGTTTGCGATCAATTTATTGGGATTAGAGGGATCGATCACCAGGTCGGCGCAGCCCGTACTATCATTGACTTTCAGTATCTGGCTCCAGGTTTCGCCGCCATCGGTGGTTTTCCAAACCCCTTTTTCCGGGTGTGGGGCATAGGGGTTACCAATGGCGCCAGCATATACCACATTGGGGTTGGTTGGGTCGATCACAATGCGGTGGATACAGATGGTTTTTTCCAAACCCATCAATTTCCAGGTCTTTCCCGCATCGAGTGAGCGGTAGATACCTCCACCCAGGTTAATGGAGTTTCTGGGGTTTCCTTCCCCGGTTCCCACCCATACTACATTGGGGTTGGATTGCTGAATGGCTACCGAACCGATATTGAGTATTGGTTGCTCATCAAATACCGGGGTCCAACTGGCGCCGGCATTGGTGGTTTTCCATACACCTCCTGAGGCCGAACCCAGGTAGATGGTTTCAGGATCATTGGCCAGGGCATCAATAGCGGTAATGCGACCGCTCATGCTCGCCGGGCCTATGTTCCGGGGTTTCCAGTTTTTGAAATCGTTAAGGCTTGTTTTTTGGCCTTCTGCTGAAAGGATGACAAAAAGGGAGATGGTCAGGATCGATAGGATCTTTCTCATTGCATGTGGAGTTTTGGGTCTTAAACTTACACCAAATACACCAATGCGGTAAATAAAAAATAAATCTTATTGCTCTTTCTTATCTGTGTATTTCTTTTCCGCCTCTTTTGCTTTTTCAAAGTCGAGCACCACGCCATTAATGCAGTAGCGCAACCCTGTTGGGGGAGGGCCATCTTCAAATACGTGTCCGAGATGAGATTTGCAGCGGCCACATTGCACTTCGGTGCGCTCCATGCCGTGAGAGTGATCGGGAGTATAAATAATGCTACCCTTGGTAACAGGTTCGTAGAAACTGGGCCAACCGCAACCACTTTCAAATTTGGTATCGCTTTTAAAGAGGGGATTGCCGCATACCGCACAGTAATAGGTGCCTACTTCTTTGAAGTTCTCAAATTTGCTGGTCCAGGGTCTTTCGGTTCCCTTAAGACGGGCTACGTAGAAAACGTCTTTAGGGAGTAATTTTTGCCATTCTTCATCACTGATATTCACTTTGCTGGTATCGGTGCGGGAGTAGGCGGTGTATTTTTTTTCGGTACTGTCCATGGTTGTCGTTTTCTGTTGGGATGATTGGGAATAGCTGCATTGCTGAAACAAGGGTGCCAGCAGGAGCAGAAGAATATGTGATCGGATAGGCTTCATTTCTTTGTTTAACAAATGTACGTAAATAGGGTTCGGTTGGTTTTTTATACCGCATTACACATTATTAATAATTGATTATGAATAATTTCAATAATTAATACATAAGAATGAATATTTATTCGCCAACTTGACCCTTCCGTCACTCCTTTTTTCCACTTCCACCATTATATTTGTCGTTCACGCAACTAAGTAACCGCTTATGTTCAATTTGGTATTATTTGGCCCTCCGGGCAGTGGAAAAGGCACTCAATCCGAAAGACTGGTTGAAAAATATGGTTTTATCCATCTCTCTACCGGAAACTTGCTTCGGGAAGAGATCTCAAACAAGACCCCCCTTGGCATTGAGGCCAAGAAATTCATGGACAATGGGCAGCTTGTTCCCGATGAGGTAGTGATCGGGATGGTGGATTCTTTTTTTGAAAAACACAAGGATGCCCCGGGCTTCCTGTTTGATGGCTTTCCTCGCACTGTGGCCCAGGCCCAGGCCCTGGATAGGTTGCTTGACCTTCGCAAGACCAATATCCGTCAGGTTTTGGCCCTGGAAGTAGGGGAAGAGGAACTGGTATCAAGGTTGCTCAACCGGGGTAAGACTTCCGGTCGAAGTGATGATACCAATGAAGAGGTTATCCGTAAACGGTTTGCCGTTTATAGCAATGAAACTTCCCCCGTAGCCGATTATTATAAAAAGCACCGGAAATTCAAGTCCATCCAGGGCGAGGGTTCGGTGGATGAAATATTTGCCGCGCTCCGCCAGGCCATTGATCATGCCATGGCGGTGATTGAAGAGAGTGATTAATAATTAAAATTTATTCTTTCTTCCCAAAGAACTTTTCCGCTTTTTCGAGGCTTCCTAAAATGTTTGCCTTTACTTTTTCCACTTTTACTTTTTCCGATTCGAGGTAGGTCACTCTTTTTTCTACTTCGTCTTCCAGGGAATCGGGTACAAATTCATCCATCCAAACGGTCATGGAGCGATCGGCCTCTTTGAGTTCCCCGATCAGGCTGTCAAGACTGGCCTTGTATCCAGCCGCGGCGGTTTTTGCTTTTTCAGGGAGTTTATTCAGGGAATCGAGTTGCTGCTGGGCCAGGGCGATGAATCCTTTTACCTTTCCCATTTTGGGCATGACCACATTGTGACCATCCATTACATCCTTATAAACGGAATCTTCATGTGTTTTGGGTTCCATGCTGCTATGGTCATGGTGCTGACCGGATTCATTATTACAAGACATTACTACCGTGGCGGCGATCAGTGTGTAGGCGAACTTCTTAAACATACGATTGATTATTTTATTTTTTAAAAAACATAGGCAAGGTTGACAGTTATCTGTGATTTCATAGTCACGAGACCCTTTGACAGGTTTTGTTTCAAGGGGTGAAACCAGGATGCCCCAAGGGCCCATTTTCCCGAATAGATCTCGGTACCGGCCACCAGGTTGGTGATTGCGCCGCCACTGAAGTTTTGTTTTTCCTCTCCATGATGGTCTTTGGCTGCCCGGTCGTACAGGATACCGATATTAGGCAGAACGGACCATTTCATGGCGCGGCCGATATTTTTCCAATAAAAAACCCTTGCTCCACCGGTGAGCCTGTTACCATACCGAAACGCATCGGTGTTTTCCGTATTGATGCGATAGCCCATATCAAGGTTGAGACCAAGGTGGTCATACCTCAGGGTGTAAATGGTATTTAGCAATACATCCACGCTACCGGTGCCGGCATTCATATTGGCGTTCAGGTCATCGCTGTTATTGGAATCATACTTGCCAGTGGGTAGTTTGAGTCCAGCCCCGGCCTGCCAGGTTTGCTGGAGTTTTCCCATTTTACCGGCATTCTTGTTAAGCAGGATATGATTAGCCAAAAGGCTGATATCCCCCAGTCCCTGTACCTTCTGGGAAGGCTTGCCTTCTTCGTGCTGCACAAAATGATTGTATGGCACCAGCAGAAAGAGCTGGGTTTTTTTACCTGCCTGGTAGCGACCCCATAATTCAGTGGTGTTGTAGTATTCCACCGATCTGTTGCCCAGGATATGTAATTGTTCGGAGATCAGGTGTTGGGAATTAAAGACGCGGTAGGTATTCCGGACACCAATAAAGTGTTTTTTAAATTGGGGGAGTATGCCAAGGTGATACCCGTTTCCGGAGCAACCACAGATTTCACAGGCGCTGGCTTCATTGATAAAAAGAGCCAGGGCGATCAAGATTAACCATTTCCTCATAACCTATCCTTTCTTTTTTATGGGTACGTGAATAGCGATCTTTTCCCAGGCCATGATCAGGGCGCTGCCATCGGGGCCATCGGCTTCGATGGAATAGGTGAGGCGGGGGACAAGCTGGTCGAGCATTACTGGTTTTATCCTGATCCTTGCGAGGTCTTCAGTTTCCTTATATTCATCAGCCAGGTGTTGCTCGTATTTTTTATTGAGGATGATGGTCCATTCCTCTTTTCCGGGAATGGTAAAAAAGGCATAGGTGCCGGCAGGAACCGGCACCTCGCCCAACAGAACGTCTTTACTAAAACTGATTTGTGTGGCCTGGTGTGCCCCGGTGACCCATACCTGGTCATAAGGAACCAGTCCACCCCAAATGATCCTCCCTTTTACTCCGGGTGAGCCATACTCAACATGCACATGGGAGCCGGCCACATTCTTCATCACAACCCTGTGTGGGCTACCCTTGAGGGTATCTTCTTTTATAATTCCGGCATTAACACTATCGGCATAGCCATCCAGGTTATGTCCTGTCATGGCATGTTTGGAATGGTCTTCCGTTTTTGTTTCCTTGTCGGCGGTATTACAGGCCAGGGCCAGGCCAACTAGGAAGTAGAGAGGGATCTTTTTCATTTATTGTTTTTTACTCCCTGCATTTTTCCATGATCTCATGGAAAATGTCATGGGCGCTTGTGATCAAAGTTTTTAATTCGGCATCAGGTTTACCGGCTTTAACGGCTTTGTTAATGGTTTTGCACTGTTTTACCAGGCGCTTCAGGATGGGTTTTGTTACATCGGCTTTGAAACCGGCAGGAACTGTGGAGTTTTGCCAGGCCTGGGCCTTGGACAGTAATTCAGGTGCGTTTTTCTTGAGGGGTTCCAGGTTGTTTTCTTCAGCCGGATGGAAAGTGGGGCTCATGATATGGTGGAAATCTTCCATTTCTTTCCAGGTGGCTTTCTGGGCCTGGGCAAGGAATACAAATCCAAAGGCAGCGATCAACAAGAGGGCTTTTTTCATGTGTCTTTTGTTTTTTATTTAATGAATCATTGTTCTGCTAAGATCGGGTTGCGGATGAATTGATCATCCGTAAGGGTCTGGAGAAAGGCAATTATTTGTGCCTTTTCCGTATCCGACAAAGGTAAGCCCGGAATTCCGTTTGGCTTCAACAATGGGTCAAGAGTTGCGCTGTTTTGGATGCCGTTGGTATAATGATCAAGTACGGCTTGCAGGTTCAGAAAACGGCCATCATGCATATAGGGTGCGGTTTTGGCCACGTTGCGAAGACTGGGTGTTTTGAACTTGTACCAGTCTGCCGGGTTAAGGGTTACCCGAAACCTTCCGCTGTCATTTAATAAAGAAGGGATGAGTCCGTTATTGTGAAATCCATTATCGGTAAACAAATCGGTGCTGTGGCAACCGGCACATTTTTGTTTGAATACAGTCAAGCCAGCCAATTCCTCCGGGTTTAGTTGCACGCCTTCATTTCTTACATACTTATCGTATTTGGAATCGGCGCTTACACACTGGAGCATAAATTGGGATAACGCTTTCAGCATTTTATCACCGGTAATTTCTCCCGGCCCGAATACGCGGTTAAACAGGGCGGGATAATCTTTGTGTTGACGGAGTTTGGCTATCACATTGGGCACATGCTCATCCATTTCAACCGGGTTTTCGATAGGCCCCAGTGGCTGTAGATCGAGGTCAAATACCCCACCATCCCAGAAGAAGAAGCGGCTCCAGGCCAGGTTCATGATTGCCGGGCTGTTGCGAACCCCCAGTCTGTCATTTATTCCATGACTTAGATCGTGGCCATGATGGGTGAACGCGCTGCCCTGGATATGGCAACTTCCACAACTGATGCTGCCATCCCGGGAAAGCTGACCATCGTAGAACAGTTTGCGTCCCAGTTCAAATCCTTCTTTGGTAATGGGGTTCCGGTCCAGGGCATAGGCGGCTGCCGGAAAATTGGAAGGTATTTTCAGGGGCATGGGAGTGAGGGCTTCATCCCCATCCTTGCTACAGGCTGCTCCCAATGAAACCAGCCCTACCAGCAGGATCAGCAAATAAAACGTTTTGTGATATCGAATAGAAGGCATGGCATTAGTTTTTAAAGATCCCGTGCCGCAACAGGCACGACACGGGATCAGAGTAGGGATCAATCATTGTGTACATGGTCCACGCTAAACATGCTTGCATAGTTATTGGCAATATTCACCGAGTAGTCGTTGAACATAACAGTAGTATGTGTAGCGATGCTGATATTGGTGGGCCCGTTCATGACTTTGGCGGCATCGGCCAGTAAGTGTATTTGGGGTCCGTGGACCTTTTCCTTTCTTACTTCGGCACGTGTACCAGCAGCAAAGGGGAGAGTAACTTTCTTGATGTTGTTGATCGTGGCCGAGGAGTAACCTCCAAAACCACCGATATGGTAACGGAATTTCTTGTCACCACTGGTGGCAACATCAGCCGGGCCTTCCATTTTCAGAAAAATAGACCCGCTGTTCCAGGTCCAGTACATACCGGCGCCATCACCGGCAGGATCAAGACAACCGGTACGCTCTCCCACAGGGGCTGTATTCTTCAGGCTATCGATACCCAACACAAATGAGATACCGGTGTAGTTACCGGCTGGAACATTTGACAGTTCTATTTCCTGGGTGGGATTTTCTTCCTTGATCAGAAAATAACTGCTGTCTTTGGGAACCACATAGGTAGAACCATCCTCATTGGTAAGTACGATATTGCTGATATAGTAATTCAGCATGCTGATCTTGAACTGTTCGCCGGAGGCATTGGTGTACACACCGGTGTTCAATTGCAGGTTCTGGTTGCCAACGATATTATCAAATTCAACCACCAGTTTGCCTTTTTCTCCGGGCAGAAATTCAGGTTGAGCTTCTTTTTTGCAGGCGGTGGTAAATGCAACAAGAGTGATAAGCAAAGAATATATCATCTTCATAGATTAAAATAAATTTTAGATAGGAGCATTGGCCTGGTTACAGGGAAAGGCCATTATGCCCCGGTTAAAGGGAATAAACACAATTCAGTAAGTCACAATAAAAGCTGGGGAGACCGGCTTAACATCCGGGAGGGTGAAAATATTGGGCAGGTTGGTCAACTGTACGGTTGTCGGATAAGGCAGGGAATTGGTTTTTGCCAGACTTTGCATAAATAACCAGCGAGGGGAAAAAAGAGCTGGAACTGATCACTTCGGTTTTGTTTTCCAGCTTAAGGTCTGGAAACTTCTGCTCATCCTTCCGTTGCTGGGCCATTTTTTTCATCAACTGACACTGGCCATTACATTTCAATTCGGGGCGAAATTTATTTTCGCAATTCTTGATATAGGCCGCCTTATTGATGTGATAACTGAGCACCAGGCTGGCCTGGTGAAAGGTATTAGCCATAAAGGCCAACAGGATTAAAAGGGCAAATATCTTCTTGATCCAATTCATCAATGAGGAGCAAAATTAATGGCTGCAGCTAATAAAACAGACATGATTATTGTCAATCATTTCACCCATCTGTATCTTTTTTATAAATGAGAATTATTATTATTAATTCAAATGCGAACAGGACAGATATGTTTTGATTGTATTATTTGCTCTTTTAACCCATTTTGGGTTTGGACTTTTCATGGCGAACAATTGTTAGCTTTGTCCTATGCAAAAGCTTTCAAATTATATAGCCGGAAAATGGGTGTATGGGGATGGGGAAGGTCAATGGCTTTTCAATGCCGTGACAGGCGAACCTATAGCCACGGCTTCTACAAAAGGGATTGATTTTCAAGATGTTTTGGACTATGCCCGGAATATTGGCAATCCTGCCCTGCGGAAAATGACCTTTCATGAGCGGGGCCGGATGCTAAAGGCGCTGGCGCTTCATTTGCAAAAACATTTACCCCGGTTTTATGCTGTTTCTGCGCAAACAGGTGCTACCCGAAATGACAGTTGGGTTGACCTGGAAGGCGGTTTGGGAAACCTCTTTACCAATTCTTCTTTGCGCCGGAAATTTCCCGATGAAACCTTCTGCATCGATGGCGAATCACATTCCCTGGGGAAGATGAATACATTTATGGGTACGCATATCCTGGTTCCCAAAGAAGGGGTGGCAGTACACATCAATGCCTATAATTTTCCTGTTTGGGGAATGCTGGAAAAATGTGCGGTGAACTGGTTGGCGGGTATGCCAGCCATTGTGAAACCAGCTACTGTCACTTCTTATCTGGCGGAGGCCGTTGCCAAAGAGATCATTGAATCGGGCATTTTGCCTGAAGGGGCTTTTCAAATCCTCTGCGGATCGGCAGGCGATCTGCTTAGCCGGGTGGAATCGCAGGATGTGGTGACCTTTACCGGGTCTGCTTCTACGGGGTTGATGTTGAAGAAAACGCCGGCCATTCTGGAAAACAATGTGCCATTTAATATGGAGGCTGATTCGCTCAACTGTATTGTACTGGGCAAGGATGTGGAACCGGGCATGCCTGAGTGGGAAATATTTATAAAAGAAGTAAGACGGGAGATGACACTCAAGGCCGGTCAGCGTTGCACGGGGGTACGCCGGATTTTTGTGCCTGAAAGCAAGTTGGAAGATGTGGCCACGGTACTGATAGGCGCGCTTTCCCAAACCACCATTGGAAATCCGTCACATGAAAAGGTTAGGATGGGTTCGCTCGCCGGACAATCACAGCGGGAGGAATTAAATTTCCAGGTAAAGAAATTGTTGGCCGATACAAGGATGATCTATGGTTCACTGGATACCGTGGAATTGATCGATGCCGATGCCGAAAAGGGCGCTTTTGTATCACCCATATTGCTGATGAATGAGAACCCGATGGATGCGGAGCTGGTGCATGAAGTGGAAGCCTTTGGGCCCGTCAGCACACTGATGCCTTATAAATCAACGGAGGAAGCTATTGTACTCAGTAAAATGGGGAAGGGTTCATTGGTGACCACGATTGTGACCAATGATGAAAAAATTGCCCGCGATTATGTGATCGGGGCGGCTTCCCATCATGGACGAATGCTGGTGTTGAATGGAGAATGTGCCAAAGAGAATACCGGACACGGTTCCCCCCTGCCATTGCTGGTACATGGCGGCCCTGGCCGGGCGGGTGGCGGAGAGGAGATGGGTGGCATTCGCGGGGTGAAACACTATATGCAACGCACCGCATTGCAAGGATCGCCCGCCATGATCTCTGCCATCACCAGAGTTTACCAGGTCAATGCCCCTGGAAAGGATCCGGGGAAGCACCCCTTCCGGAAGTATTATGAAGAACTTCAGATAGGGGATCAGATTTTAACGGAGAAGATAGTCATCACTTCCGAGGATATCGACCGCTTTGCCGATTTGAGTGGCGATCATTTCTACGCGCATATTTCCACGACTGATTTTGAGGGCACCATGTTTGAGAAACAGGTGGCCCATGGATACCTGATCATGAGTAAGGCCGCCGGGTTATTTGTGGATAGTTATGAGAAGAACCCGGTATTGTTGAATTATGGGATTGACGAACTTCGGTTTACCAAGCCCGTTTACCCCGGGGCAGAAATGCAGGTGCGGTTTACCTGCAAGGAGAAAGTGCCGGTTGACAAACGGGTAGTTGCCAATCCTGAAGATGCCAGGCGGGGAGATGAGATAGAAAAAGGAATTGTGAAGTGGTTGGTGGAAATGCTGGATGGGGAAGGAGAGGTGACAGGAATAGGAACAATATTGACGATGGTGGCAAAAAAGGACGGAAGCCCGAAGATCGAAGCCTAAAGTTGAATGAAAAGTAGTATTGATTTTTTGGTCTCCTGACTTCGGGTCTCGGACAAATAATAATGAATTAAACGGTATAACTATGTCAGAAGCATACGTACACTCCACCTTTCATGGCGGGGTAACCACGATAGAGTTCTTTCATCCACAGAGTAATTCATTGCCCGGGGTGATTTTGGAGAAGCTGGCACAGGCCATACATGGTGCGGGTAATGATGAGGATACCAAGGTAATTGTTTTGCAGAGTGGTGGCAATAAGGCTTTTTGTGCCGGCGCCAGTTTTGAGGAGTTGCAGGGCATAAAGGATGCCGAATCGGGGTTTAAATTCTTTAGCGGGTTTGCCCATGTGATCAATGCCATTCGCACCGCGCCGCAGTTTGTGATTGGGCGTATCCAGGGTCGATGTGCAGGTGGTGGGGTAGGTATTGCCGCCGCGGTGGATTATGCCATTGCGATGGATACGGCGGAAGTGAAGTTGAGTGAACTTGCGCTGGGTATTGGACCTTTTGTGGTAGGGCCTGCTGTGGAAAGAAAGATTGGTCTTTCGGCCTATTCCCAATTGGCAATAGACGCTACCCTGTGGCGGAATGCGGAATGGGCCAGAAAAAGGGGGTTGTATAGTGAGGTGCATACCTCCTTGGAAAACCTGGATGAAGCGGTTCAACGGTTAACTGATAAACTGGTTCATTCCAATCCTGAGGCCATGACGGAATTAAAGAAAATTTTCTGGAAGGGTACGGAGCATTGGGATAAGCTGCTGACGGAAAGGGCAAAGATCAGCGGGAAATTGGTATTAAGTGAGTTTACCAAAAAGGCCATTGAGAACTTCCGGGTGAAGTAAATTGGAATTCCCTTTATTTGCAGCATGGAATCTTTCAGCGAGTCTAATTTTCGTACACTTTGTCGCCAACTTGCCCGAAAGGATGCCCATTTAAAAAATATATTGGATACCTATGGGTATCCACCAATGTGGTCAAGGCCAAATTCTTTTCAAACATTGGTGCTGACCATTCTGGAACAGCAGGTTTCCCTCGCCTCCGCTTATGCGGCATTCAAAAAACTAAAGGAAAGGGTGGGAAGGGTTACGCCATCGGCGATTCTATCGCTTTCCGATGAAGAATTAAGGGGGTGTTATTTTAGCCGGCAAAAGATCGTGTATGTGCGGGAGTTGGCGAGGCAGATTGAATCAGGGGCCCTTTCGCTTCGCCGACTGGCCAATCAGGATGAAACAACCATTCGAACTACCCTCAAGGCATTGAAGGGCATTGGCGACTGGACCGTGGATATCTACCTGATCCATGTGTTGCAACGACCGGATATTTTTCCATTGGGGGATATAGCCCTGGTGAATAGCATCAGGCATGTGAAATCACTTCCACCTGATACCACCAAAGAGGACTTGGAAATGATGAGTGAAGCCTGGCGACCTTATCGCACCATCGCCACCATGATGTTTTGGCACCACTATATCAACCGCAAGGGGATGAAGATATTGGGGTGACCCCAGATCTACTTTTCAGCTTAAATATTTAGTCCACCGCAAACGCTGATCGTTTGTCCGGTTACATAGGCCGACATATCGCTGGCGAGATAGAGGGCGGTATTGGCGATATCTTCCGCGGTGGCAAAGCGTCCGAGGGGGATACCAGCTTTATATTTATCTGCGGCATCTCCTTCTTTCAGGTAGCTGGTCATATCGGTTTCTACAAAACCCGGGGCGATGGCATTGCATCGTACATTGCGGCTGCCGAGTTCTTTGGCCACGCTTTTTGTAAAACCGATGATACCGGCTTTGGAAGCGGCGTAGCTGGTTTGTCCGGCATTACCCATTTCACCGATTACGGAGCTCATATTGATGATGGATCCGGCCCTTGCCTTCATCATGTGGCGGATCACCTGTTTGGTCATATAGAAAACGCTGTTCAGGTTTACGTGAATCACTTCATCCCATTGATCGGGGGTAAGTCGGAGCAGGAGGTTGTCTTTGGAGATACCGGCATTATTAACCAGGATATCGACGCCACCAAATTCTTTGGTCGCTTCATTCACAAGGGCTTCACATTGGGCAGCGTCGCCGGCATTGCTTTGATAGGCTTTGGCTTTAACACCCAGGGTGGTAAGCCGGGCTTCCAATTGGGCTGCTTTATCTCGGCTGCTGTCGCTTACATAGGTAAAGGCAATATTGGCGCCATGTTCGGCAAACTTAAGGGCTACCCCTTCTCCGATACCACGGGCGGCACCGGTTACGATGGCTGTTTTTCCAGCGAGTAATTTCATTTCTTTCATTTTAAGTCTGTGAAATCTGCAAAATCAATTCCCTGTTTGGATCTCCGGGATTTTACAGATTGGCGAAGTTATTGGTTAATGCGAGGATTTCCTCTACGATTTTTCGGTCATTGCTGAGTCGGGGTACTTTGTGCTGACCGCCTAATTTTTCCTTTCCTTTCAGCCAGAGGTTGAAGGTTCCGGGGGGGATGATATGGATATGGGGAAGACCCAGGGCTATATCGCGGTGGCGTTTGGCTTCGTAGTCGCTGTTGATTCTTTTAAGGGCGGAATCCAATTCATGGGTGAACTGGGAGAGGTTGTCAGGCGCTTTTTCAAATTCAATCAGCCATTCATGACATCCGTTTCGGTGATCCGAGAAATAGACAGGGGCGGCGGTATAGTCACTGATCACGGCGCCGGTGAGGTGACAGGCTTCCGCAATGGCATGATCGGTATTGTCAACGATGACTTCTTCACCAAAGGCGTTGATAAAGTGTTTAAGCCGACCACTTACCTTGACCCGGAAGGGGTAGAGGGAAGTAAACTGGATGGTATCACCCACCAGGTATCTCCAAAGTCCGCCATTGGTGCTGATTACCGGGGCATAGTTACGGCCGATTTCTACATGGTCAAGTCCAACGGTATGGGGTTCGGGTTTTCCATATTCGGCCACGGGCATAAATTCATAGAATATTCCATGGTCAAGAAATAGCAGCATGCCTTCATCATCTGGTACGTCCTGGGCTGCAAAGAAACCCTCACTGGCGTTGTACATTTCGAGGTAATGGATATCCTTTCCGATGATCTTTTGAAACTGGTCGCGATAGGGTGTAAAGGATACCCCGCCGTGCATATAAAGTTCCAGGTGAGGCCATACTTCGCTGATGGTTTGTTTACCGGTGATTTCGAGGATACGTTTAAACAAAACCAGGGTCCAGGTTGGTACACCGGAGATGGATGTCACTACTTCGTTGATGGTATTGTGGGCCAGGTATTCAATTTTACTTTCCCATTCATCCATCAGGGCGATGCTGAGGTCGGGGGTACGAAGCCAATGACCCCAGAAGGGGGAGTTTTGCAGCAATACGGCGCTAAGGTCACCATATTGCGCTTCGCGGTTCATGGGGTTGATGGTATGGCTTCCACCGATGACCAATCCCTTTCCGGTGAGTAGTTCTGAATCGGGGTTGGAATTGTAATACAGGGTGAGCACGTCTTTGGCTGCTTTGTAGTGGCAGTCGGTCAGGCTTTCTTCGCTTACGGGTATAAACTTGCTTTTTTCGCTGGTAGTGCCGCTGCTTTTGGCAAACCAATACACGGGCGTATCCCAAAGCACGTTCTGTTCCCCTTCCATGATTCGCTGAATAAAAGGTTTCAGGTCGTTGTATTCATGAATCGGAACGGTTTTTTTGAACTCGCTGATGGAAAAAAGGGCGTGGAAATTGTGTTGACGACCAAATTCAGTGTACTGGGCCTGGGTCACCAATCCCTGCAGCACATCCCGTTGTGCATTGATTGGGTTCTTCATCCACGCTTCAATACGCCACATCCGCATACGGGCCAAAGAGGATATTGCAGGGCTAAGCAATTTCATGTGGTGGAAAGATAGAATTATTTGGGAGAAATACGTGCAGATAGCGGGGAAAAAGACGAGGTATGCAAGGATGGGTGATCTATTTTTGGACATGAAATCATTAGTGCCCCAGGTTTATTCACAGGTTTATCTTCATTTGGTATTTGCCGTGAAGTTCAGAAAGGCAATGATTGGTAAACAGTGGAAAATTGATCTTTACAAGTACATGAACGGAATCATTCAACGCAATGGCCACAAGGTGCTAGCTATTAATGGAATGGATGATCATATCCATATATTTATTGGATTCATCCCCAGGGACTCTATTTCCAGTTTAGTGAAATTGCTTAAGGTTGAAAGTAGTAACTGGATCAACCAGAATGGATTAACTGAAGAGCGGTTTTATTGGCAAAACGGCTATGGTGTTTTTTCCTATGCCTACCGGGATATTGATAAGATCATTAAATATATCGCCAACCAGGAAGCACATCATGCCAAGGTTGATTTCCGAAGGGAGTATATATCCATTCTAAAGGTTCGGCAAATTCCATTTGAGGAGAATAGATTGTTTCACCCTTTGTCAGGGGATTAAAATGCTTATTGCGTGGCGCCCCTACAGGGCGCATTGCTGCGTTTTGTTGTATGGGGCTACAAATAGGACGCTCCTGCGGAGCGTTGGCAAGTGTATATATTGTAAAAGACCAGTGGTTAAATTTGAGGCTTCAATCAGGGAGCCAAAAAATACCCTACAAACTCCATGAATTTACAATACGCTCCGCAGGAGCGTTCTATTTGTATTAATGAAGTAGTAGGTGACTAGTGGTTAAATTTTGGGCTTCAATCAGAGAGCCAAAAAATACCCTACAAACTCCATGAATTTACAATACGCTCCGCAGGAGCGTTCTATTTGTAGCTCCCCGTGATAACCCCCCATTCCGCGCCCTGCAGGGGCGCCACCAAAATCATTGATTATCGGTATTTTCATTGACGCCACCTGGCTGGCTGATCTCCTCATACAAATAATCCTTGCGTTTCAATTCAAAATTGCGGCCGAGGTACAATCGACGGACCTGTTCATCTTCCGCGAGTTCTTCGGCGCTTCCGTGTTTGAATATCTTGCCTTCGATGAGGAGATAGGCGCGGTCGCAAATGGACAGGGTCTCTGTTACGTTGTGATCGGTGATGAGGATACCGATATTTTTGAATTTCAGCTTTGCTACGATTGTTTGGATATCTTCCACCGCAATGGGGTCAATTCCCGCAAAGGGTTCATCCAGCAATATAAATTTGGGGTCAACTGCCAGGGCCCTGGCTATTTCTGTCCGGCGTCTTTCGCCCCCGCTCAGCACATCCCCATTGTTCTTGCGTACATGTTGCAGTCTGAATTCATTCAACAAGGATTCCAGCCGCTCTTTTTGCTGTTGACGGCTTAGTTTGGTCATTTCCAGAATGGCGGAAATATTATCTTCCACACTCAGCTTTCTAAATACCGAGGCCTCCTGGGGCAGATACCCGATACCCATTTGGGCTCGCTTATACATGGGCAATTTGGTGATATTCAGGTCATCCAGGAACACATTGCCCTCATCCGGACGAATCAGACCCACCACCTGGTAGAAAGTAGTCGTTTTACCCGCCCCGTTTGGACCCAGCAAACCCACAATTTCTCCCTGGCTGACCGATACCGACACATGGTCAACAACCGTTCGGTTACGGTACCGTTTAACCAGGTCTTGCGTGCGAATGGTGACTTTCATGGCGTGCAAATTAAAAACTTTGCCCCAGTATTTGACTAATCCCTTCTCCTGATTAGCTTTGCAGTCAATTTTTTAACAAAGAATGAAAGTCACCGAACATATACAGCAGGCCCAGGACACCATCGTTTCCTTTGAAGTTCTTCCCCCCTTGAAAGGCAAAGGGATACAGGCTCTATACGACCATCTTGACCCTTTGATGGAATTTAAACCTTCTTTTATCAACGTTACCTATCACCGGAGTGAGAGCATGTTCAAGAAAAAGCCCGACGGCACTTTTGAACAGGTTGAAATACGCAAACGCCCTGGTACCGTTGGTATTTGCGCCGCCATCATGAACCGTTATAAGGTTGACGCGGTAGCCCACCTGATCTGTGGCGGCTTTAGCCGTCAGGAAACGGAAGACGCCCTTATCGACCTCAATTTCCTTGGTATAGACAATGTGTTGGTGCTGAGAGGAGATGCCCCCAAGAACATGAGCTTTTTTGAGCCCGATCCTCACGGACATAAATTTGCTATCGATCTGCTCAAGCAGGTCATGAGCATGAACCATGGCCAGTACCTGGAGGAAGACCTGAAAGGGGCCGTGTACACCAAGTTCTGCGCAGGGGTAGCGGGCTATCCCGAGAAACATTTTGAAGCCCCCAACCTGGATGCCGATCTGCGTTTCCTGAAAGCCAAGGTGGATGCCGGTGCCGAATACGTCGTTACCCAGATGTTTTTTGATAACCAGAAGTATTTTGATTTCGTGGATCGCTGCCGTGCAGCCGGGATCAATGTGCCAATCATACCCGGACTTAAGGCCATTACCTCCAAAAAGCACCTCACCGTTTTACCCAAAACCTTTCATGTTGATATCCCCGATGATCTCTCCCGGGCCATCAGCGAATGCAAAAAAGATGATGAGGTAACCAAGGTGGGAATTGAATGGCTGATCCAGCAATCCAAAGAACTGAAGAAACACAAAGTGCCTGTACTGCACTATTATACGCTGGGCAAGGCCCAGGTAGTGGTGGATGTAGTAAAAGGCGTTTTCTAAAACCGGGTGCTTAACGTAACCGTGGCCCCACTGGTCGCGGGCACTGAACGGCAAACCCCGCCTACACAGAATAACCCGGCCCGTTGCCTCCCATAGGTGACCCCCAGCCTGGCTCCGCCTTTTGTGTACACCCC
>JAYRZH010000038.1:0-24553 GCA_041916555.1 Chitinophagaceae bacterium
CTACGCTAATGGATTACTTGCCATATTAAGCAATGACAATTTGTGGGGATTAGCCGACCTAACCCCTTCCATAGTCATCCCCTGTGAATATAAAAGCATTGGGAATTTTATAGATGGCCTGGTCGTTGTCAGCAAGGGAGAATATAGTGAAAACAAAACCGGGGTTATCAACACCAAAGGCGAGGTGGTCATCCCGCTTGAATACCACCTCATCTTCAGAATGAAAAACTATTTCCTCCTGGAGAAGAACCAGCAGATTACCGCCTATGATATTGTCAATAAATCCATGGTAAAAGAACCCCTGGAATTGAAATATTATGGCTACATGAACCTGTATAACCGAAATTTTAAAATTGCTAAAAATGCCAAAGGCGAAATGGCCTTGTTCAATGACCAGTTAAAGCAGGAATGTAGCATTAACTATGATGATTGCCGTTTTGCCGATGACGAAACTGGCCTTGTGGCCGTAAAGAAGAACAATTTGTGGGGTCTGATTGATAAAACCGGAAATCTGCTTATCGAATGCAAGTATGACGACATTGGCACTTGCTACAACGGTTTAATTAAAGTGGAGAAGAACGGCATACAGGGCTTTGTTGATAGAAGCGGCAAACTCGTTATACCTCTTCAGTTAACCAAAACAAACAGTTTCTATTCCAAAACCACCACAGCCACATACAAGGGCAATATGGTGATAATCCGGCCCAAGACTTCCTCCGAATTAAAAACAGAGGAACAACTGATTGCTCAGAAAAAACTACCAACCCCGGAGGAATGTTTTGAAAAGGCCCTTGCAGATGCTGGGCTAAAAGAAAAACCGCAAACCAATGTGGCAAAGGGAAACAGCGATTTTGACAATAGAAATAGTAAAACACAGGTTTTAGCCAGACAAGTGGCAAATTATGTATCCGAAAGCAACTCATACGACAATTCGGTTGATAAGCTAATAAAGGAATTGACGGCATGCATGAAGGCCCCGATATCCCAAAAATGCAGCAGTGAACACTGGCAACATACGAGTAGCGCTAATAGCGCCTGGATTAGCATTGTACAGAGCTTAAAAAGAACAAAAGCTGAGCTAACCGAAATTAAGAAGATCAATTACGGCTATTTATGTGCTAATAATAGCAGCAATATTGGCAGGAAGATAGATGCCAATGTAAAAGAAATTGATGTTTTCCTAAATTCCAATGATATTTCAATTACCGCTGACTTGAAATACCTGGTCAGTCTCTCGGTAGAAGGAACAGATTTTGCCAGATATGCTAATGAACTAAAATCGTTCAATGAATTTAAATTCAAAAAAATCATGCCGCTAATGGTGGCAATTTCAGCTTCTTCGGAAGAATTACTGAAACTAATAGCCGAGTGTAAATAGCGTCAGGCGGATCATGCAAACATGGTTCATTATTATAGCAACACTTCTCTCCATTGCGGGAATTATTCTTATCGCAATGGCCCTGGTTATCGGGCCAAAGCGCCAGTATTCCTTTGCCAATACTTTGCCAGCCATAGGAACAGTAGTAGAGTTGGGCATTCGCCAACCAAGACCTTTTAAATTCAGAAGATTCTCTACACCATCCTATACACAGGTGACCATTGAGTTCCAGACTGCCAATAACTTCATCGTAAGGGGAGACATTGATGCAAATTTCACGCTCTACTATTCTGGACAGTACAAATTAGGCGACAAAATAAACCTACTGTATAACTCAGATAAACCTACCGAGTTTATTGTTACATCACTACAATCTACTAAAACAGCCAGGATAATTATGCTGTGCACAGGGCTCTTCCTGTTGCTGACAGTCATCGGAATGATTCTGCTAACGCATTTCTTTTCCTTCTTTCCCCTATAAAGTTCTTTATAGAAATTCCTACATTGCCTTATGGCTCCAGTTCTTAAATACTACTTTTCCAATCCTGTTTGGCAATATAATCCCCCAGGCGGCTGGTACTTTGTTACTCTTCCCACCGACCTGTCAAAAGAAATCAGGGAAAATGCCCGTTGGCAAGAGGAGGGATGGGGTCGGCTAAAAATCACCGCCCGGATCAATAATACAGAATGGAAAACGGCTATCTGGTTTGATACCAAGATAGGATCCTATCTTCTTCCACTAAAAGCTGAAGTACGAAAGAAAGAAAAACTGAAAACCGGAAGCAGCTACACAATTTCTATACAACTCTAATGCGCCAATTGGTGCCTGCTCCTTACAATCTATAACCAAGAAGGTGAATTTAATTCGCCTGGAAAAACCAACCATGCCCCCCAAGCCCAAAGGGCTTGAACAATTCATAACCACCGGTGAAACCGGTGGTATCACCCATGATCACCGGTGCAACCGGTGGTATCCACCCCTGATCACCGGTGAAACCTCATCTCCCTCTACACTACCTCATAATTCCCAACTTCAAACCGAGGTGTACAAAAACACAAGAAGACCAGATCTTCCTTACCGGTATTGGTAATACATTGGCTTTGCCCTTCCGGGATAAGCACCATATCCCCGGGACCCACCTCCTCCAGTACCCTACCATCCACTTCAGCCCGGCCATACCCGGAAAGTATATAATACTTCTCTGCTGTACCCTTTACCCGGTGCAATACCGTAGTCACCCCTGGCTCAACTCGGGCCCTGGCCACCGATAATTCAGGCACAGCCGGGGTATTTAATAATTCAGTGATGAAGCAACGTTCCTCAAAATAGTATTCCGGCTTGTCAGTATGTTTGATGATGGATTCCATTTGGCAAAGAAAAATCAAATTTCAAAACCAAAACCACCCGGTTCGCCCCAAAGCCCGAATGGCCAGGGCCATACCATAGAAATCACTGAAAATACCCCTGTTTAAGTTAGCCCCTTAAAAGAATTCCCAAGTCCTACACAAAGCTCATTTACAGGTCAAACTTTCTGGTGGCCAGAATTTTCACATTTTTACAAATTGGCTATTTTTACCAAAACCATCCTAACCAAAATCTACGCACATGAAAAAAGTAATCTTCCTCCTTCTCATCACCATTGGATTTCAACAAACTTTTGCCACCGCCTTAGTAAAACCCAAAAACAAGGTCTATGCCGCCGACATCATGATCCCATTGGGTAATAACGGGGCCAGGATCTCCCTGCTCGACATGTCGGCACTCAGCGTCAAAGAAGCAGAAATTATCAGGGGCGAAAAAATGAAGCTCTCCGAGAGGATCGCCTTTAAAGTGGCCCAAAAAAAGCTGCGCAAAACCATAAACCCGGATGGAAGCATCAACGACCGCCGCATCGTAAAAAACCTCAAAAAGGTAGATGGCAATGGCGGATTCCACGCTGGAGGTTTCTTCCTGGGTTTTCTGCTTGGCCTGATCGGATTGATCATCGCCCTGCTGATCAATGACGATAAAAAGAAAATTCGTACCAAATGGGCCCTGATCGGATGGGGTCTTTGGGTAGCCATCGTTGTACTGGCCGTTATACTATAACTAAAGTAAGTAATAAGGTAAAGGCCGGAGTCTCTCCGGCCTTTTTTAATGAAGTATATTTTTTATATCTTCCTATCCAAACCTTAATATATGAAAATCCCCCTTTCCCTCGCATTCCTGATGTTCCTTCAGTTCTCTGGTAATGCGCAACAACAATCTGCTTTCTCCCTGGAAGTTAACTATGGACTTAATGGCAACTTCTTTGTTCGCTCCTACGACGAAACAGGAGGTCCCCAAAACAAAACCTATCTCTATAAAAAGAACTTCCTGGGCACCATCGGGGGTATCGAGCTTAAATACCATTTTAAAAACCACTCCGCCCTGGTGGCTGGATTCGCCCGAAGCACAAATAAAGGGGAAAAGAATTATGCCGGATTGGTTGGCGGAACCACCCTCCTGATCAATGACTTTAATATCCGTCACACCAATAGTTTCTATCAACTGGCTTACGAACGCCGCTTCAAAAAAAACAAGCCGGAATTTAGCTGGCAACTCGGCGCGGTTTTAGCCAGCATGAATCAACAGGGAATCTCCATAGAGAATTTTAGTAACCAGGTAATAATTGAGGAAAGAAACTTCAAAAATTCAAAACTTCAGGAACTTGGCGTCTTTGCCGGTATCCAGTTTCAACAAAAAATCGATACAAAGATTGACCTGGGTCTCCGCATCAGAGGCTATTACCTGGTTTCCGTTCAAACCTTTGAGGCCATTACCCTGACACCAACATTGACCTACAAATTTTAACCTGCAACAACGAAAACACCCGTTGTGAATTGGATTATTGGTATGTCTTTTTAAAAGGACTGGTTTTCCCCGGTATGTAGGTAACCATTTTCATCCTAAAAAGCCTAACTTAGTCAGACAAACGAAAACCCATGCTTTTGGATGTTCATCCCAAACTGCCAATGCGGTCAAAATTGGCTACCCGTGATTTTTACCAGAATAAACTGGGTTTCACAGATATTGGCCTTATTGAATATCCCGATTACCTGATGCTTCGCCGCGAACAGGTAGAGATCCATTTTTTCTCCTTTACAAACCTCGATCCCGCCACCAACGACGGACAGGTCTATATCCGGGTCAATGATATTGAAACCCTTTATGCAGAATACAGGGCTACAGGAATCCGACTGAGTGAGTTAAAAACCATGCCCTGGAAACAAGTTGAATTCTCTACCTGGGACCCTGATAATAATGTCCTCACCTTTGGCCAGGATGCCGAATAACCCAATTAACTTCTATTCATCTTTTTGCCCATCATTACCCCATGACCCAATCACGCATTTATACCATGAGCTTTGCCAGCGTTTATCCGCATTATATCACCAAGGCGGAAAAAAAAGGCCGTACCCGGGAAGAGGTAGATGCCATCATCTTCTGGCTTACCGGCTATGATAAAAAATCATTGCAAAAACAAATCGATAAAAAAGCCAACTTCGAAGCCTTCTTTAATGAAGCCCCCGCCTTTAACCCCAACGCTTCCATGATCACCGGAGTGATCTGCGGCTACCGGGTGGAAGAGATCGAAGACCCCATTGTTCAAAAAACCCGCTATCTCGACAAACTGATCGATGAACTGGCCAAAGGCAAAGCCATGGAAAAAATCCTGAGGAAATAGTTGCCGATCTTGGTCATCGCCATAGGCCCAAGCTCTATTGAGCAATTTCTAAAAATATATCACATAATTCCACCGGCCGGCTAAAAAACGGAGAGTGACTGGTGGACATCTTATACACTTTCTCACAGGGCGTATCCCCATACATTTTTTGTTGTATAAATGGGGTCACCGCCCGGTCTTCGGTACATTCTATATAATACCGGGGAATGCTTCCATAGTTTTCTTCTGTTAATTGAAGGGGCGTAATTCCTGTCGCCACCGGCTCATGACTTAAAATAACCTTCGCCATTTCCGTAATATCATTATCACAATCATGATATAACCCTTCTTTGAATATCTCCGGCTGCAGGATATGTGATTTTGTTTCAGGGAAGTGGGTCACATAAGGTTTTAATACCCCTTGTTTATCCTGGGCCGAATACTCCGCCTGGGTTTTACCATTGGGTATCAGGTAAGCAGCCAGGTAAATCAGTTTTTCTATTCGATGAGGCCTGTACTCCGCCGCCTGGGAAATAACTACTCCGTTTTTGCTGTGGCCAACCAGGACCACCGGCCCTTCAACCGAATCGATCAGGTCACAGATCCTTTGAACAGAAAGAGCCAAGGTCACCTCCTGTATAGGGGTCTTATCCCGGCCCATACCCGGCAGGTCAATAGCAATAGCGCGGTGGCCATGATTCTCTAAAATGGGAACTACTTTATGCCAGTTCCAGGCACTATGCCAGGAACCATGAACCAAAATGAATGTCTTCATGATTGTTTAATTATTTATGTAAAAATGGAAAAAGGAAAGGCGATGGAGAACCCGTTTCTTGCTTTATTCCATGGCCGATTGGGCGCCTTCCCAGCCAATAATTGCAGTTTTGCGAGTTTCCCCCCAGCGATAACCACCAAGCATACCGGTGGATTGAATCACCCGGTGACAGGGAATCAAAAAGGCAACAGGGTTACTCCCAATGGCTGTACCGACTGCCCGGGAAGCATTGGGGTTTCCCAAATGAGTGGCGATCTCTCCATAAGTGGATAGCTTCCCCATGGGTATATGCAGCAGGGCTTCCCATACCTTTAATTGAAACTCGGTGCCCTTCAGGTGGAGTTTGACCTGAGACAGTTTGCTCCAGTCGTGCTGAAACAGAAAAAGCGCATGTTGCTGAAGTAAGTCGAGGTTTCTTTTGTATTGGGCATTGGGAAAAAGCGCCATCAAACCCTGAAAGGCCTGGCCCTCATCCTCCTGAAAAGCCAGATGGCATACCCCCCTTGCCGTGGATGCCACTATCAGGTTCCCAAAAGGACTTTCCGCAAAACTGTAGTTGATCTGAAGTTTTTCCCCGCCATTCTTGTACTCGGCTGGCGTCATGCCTTCAATATTGACAAACAGGTCATGCAACCGGCTGGTGCCTGAAAGCCCTGTCTCAAAAGCAGTATCAAACAAAGTATATCCCTTCTCTTTGAGTAATTGCTTGGCATGGTCAAGACTGATATATTGCAAAAACTTCTTAGGACTTGTTCCTGCCCATTCATGAAACAACCTTTGAAAATGAAATGGGCTTAAATGCACCTGGGCGGCAATTTCCTCCAGACCCGGTTGCTCTTTAAAATGCGTGCGGATATAGTCTATCGCGGCAGCGATACGGTCATAGTTGAGTTGTGATTGTGGGTCCATTGCTTTTTTCACAAAATTGCTATGCAGCGGACACCCCCAAAACCCGAAAATTGCTAAATCTTTGCATTCTGCTTACAAGACAGCACCCAATGATTCCCAAACCGGTCTCTTAACCCTCCGGCCAATCCCTGCCATTCATTTCGTATCACCGGTTGTGTGATTTCCCCACCCACAGACAGATTATCAAACAACTTCCGCAACTCCCGTTCCGACCTGCATATCAAATGCAACGATACCGCATTTCCCCTAAACAACCCATTTTCACCTAACAGGTCCGATCCGGAAAGAAGAAGCCCCCCTTTCCTTAACTCCGCATACAGTATATAAGTCCTCCAATTTTTGGGCAGGTCATTGCCCTGAGGCGAGTCCCCCACCGTTTGCAGGTAAAGGGACCCGCCGAGACAGCGGTGATAGTATTTCATGGCCTCCCGGCAATTTCCGCTAAACTGAAGATATGCATGGACCTGGCACAATCAGGACGCATTCGGAAATTTGCTCATATCCATATAAAATACTTCCCAGTTGTTTCCATCCAGGTCTTCCACCGAACGCATTTGCATAAACCCATAGTCCTGCGCCTCCCGGTACTCACGTCCACCGGCCTTCAAAGCCTTCTCAGCAAAGGCACCCACTTCCTCCAGCGATGTAAGGGAAAGTGAATTCAATACGCCAACACTCTGTTTGGCATCAATGATCTTTTTATTAGTAAATGATTGAAACTTCTCATGTGTCAGGATCATCACATAGATCGCGTCACTCCAAACCATACAGGCGGCTGTTTCATCGGTAAACTGGGGATTGTTGGTAAACCCGATAGCTTCATAAAACGCCATCGATTTTTTTAGATCCCTGACAGGAAGATTGACAAAAATCTGTTTTGACATGTTGATTGGTTTTCAGTTATAAAAAATGTGAATACAAAGATGCTGTCTTCGGATTAAAAAAGACTCCTGTAAATACGACTGTTTGCGGGGGTGATCACGTCAAATCCCATAAATTTATACCAAATTAACCCCATGCATATTTCGGTGTATGTACCTCAACAGGCCGTGATTGAAGCCATCTCCCCAGCCTACCGGTTATTCAAAACCGCCAATGAAATTTTGGCTTCGGTTGGTAAAAAGACAAGGTTTGTGGTGGAATACGTAGGGCTCCAAAAGAATATCAAAGCCAACGATGGGGAGTACACCATCAAAACAGACCGACTTATTGGGGAAGTCAAGAAAACAGACCTTATTATCCTTCCCGCTCTCTATGGCGATATGAAAACCGCGGTGGCCAAAAACCAGGGGGCCATTCCCTGGATAAAACAAATGCACAAAAAGGGGGCCGAAGTGGCCAGTCTTTGTATCGGAGCTTTCCTGCTCGCGGAAACAGGATTGGTGAATGGGAAAAAATGTTCCACCCACTGGGCCTACTGCAATGAATTCAGGCAAACCTATCCAGCAGTCACCATGGTTGATGGTGCTGTAGTGGTGGAAGAAAGCCAGGTGTACAGCAGCGGAGGCGCTCATTCGCTCTGGAACCTCTTGTTGTACCTTTTGGAAAAATTTGCCGACAGGGACACAGCCATCCTGGCTTCAAAATACTTTGCCATTGATATCGACCGAAACAGCCAGGCGGCCTTTGCCATGTTCCAGGGTCAAAAAAACCACCATGACTCCGCCATCCTGAAAGCACAGGACTTTATTGAAGAAAATATCCATGAAAAAATTTCCATCGATGACCTGGCTACCCTTACCTCCACTGGTCGCCGCACCTTTGAACGGCGATTTAAACAGGCCACCAATCACTCCGTGTGGGAATACATTCAACGCATAAAAATAGAAGCCGCCAAACGTCAATTTGAAAACAGTCGGAAGAATATCACCGAAGTCATGTACGAAGTGGGATATACCGACACCAAAGCCTTTCGTGATCTTTTTAAAAAAATAACCGGCCTGACACCACTTGAATACCGAAATAAATACAGCAAGATCAGCTACGAAATGTATGAATAGCGCCCATGATATGTTTAGAAAAATGATTATATTTAATATCGTATTGATCATTTTTACTTAAACCTGCAAACCATGAGAACTCCTTCCCGTTTTTTTCTATTAACTCTTTTATCGGTTTTCATCCTTAGTTGTGCCGGTCCAAAAAAAGCGGCAACAAACCCCTACCCTCTTGATGGTACCTGGAAACCTGTAAGGGAAGAAATGGGTGGCAGGGAAATGCCGGCGGCTTATTTTCAATCGCATGTACTGGTGATCAAGGATACTACCTATATGTTTACCGCAGAAAGTGTGGACAAGGGCATTTCAACCTATGCCAATGGTAAGATGGATATTACCGGGAAAGAAGGGGTGAATACAGGCAAGCGCTTTAAAGCACTTTATGAATTAAACAACGATACTCTTAAGATTTGCTATAACCTGAAAGGAGATGTATATCCCGAATCCTTTGTTACTCAGGGGCACCCGCTGTATTTCCTGTCAGTTTTTGTCAGGTCAACCAAATGATCTGTACAGATAAAAAAAGGGGCCGTCAAATGACAGCCCCGTGCTGGTTTCGTTTCATCATATCGTCCAATCCATCATAACATCATACTTCAATATACTGTATCCGCACAAATTAAAACAGGTCCAGTTCCATCACCTTTGCCCAGGCCTTCACAAAATCCTTCACAAACTTCTCTTTTCCATCCGCGCAGGCATACACTTCGGCAATAGCGCGTAGTTCTGAATGGGATCCAAATACCAGGTCGGCGCGGGTACCGGTCCATTTCTTCTCACCTGTTTTCCGGTCACGGGCTTCAAACAGCTCTTTGGTTTCATCTGTCGCAGACCAGGCACAAGATAAATCGATCAGGTTAACAAAAAAGTCATTGGTCAATTCGCCAGGACGTTTTGTAAACACGCCATAAGGACTTTGGCCATAATTGGCACCCAGTACTCTTAGTCCCCCAACCAGAACTGTCATTTCAGGGGCCGTGAGGTTTAGCAATTGCGCCTTATCGATCAGCATTACTTCGGCGCGGGAGCTATGTCGGTTTTTCTTTTTGTAATTACGGAAACCATCGGCCACAGGCTCCAGTACGGCAAAGGAATCCACATCGGTCATTTCCTGCGTAGCATCACCTCTGCCAGGGGTAAAGGGAACGGTCACGGAATGACCAGCCTTACGGGCAGCTTCTTCAATAGCCGCCCCACCTGCCAGAACAATCAGGTCGGCCATGGAGACGGTTTTTCCATTGGTGGCCGCTTTAAACTCCTGCTGTATCTTTTCCAGGGTATCCAAAACCTTAGACAAACGGGCCGGTTCATTCACTTCCCAATATCTCATGGGGGCGAGCCTGATCCTTGCGCCATTGGCTCCACCACGCTTATCAGATCCACGGAAGGTAGAGGCTGAAGCCCAGGCAGTAGATACCAACTCGGATACACTCAATCCGGAGGCCAGGATATTTGCTTTCAGGTTGTTCAGATCTTGGGTAGTCAGGGAATCCGGGTTTCCGGCGGGAATGGGGTCCTGCCAGATCAGGTCTTCCTTTGGCACTTCAGGACCCAGGTATCTTGCTTTTGGTCCCATATCACGGTGTGTCAGTTTAAACCAGGCCTTTGCAAAGGCTTCGGCAAATTCATCCGGATGTTCGTAAAAGCGCCGGGATATCTTCTCGTATGCCGGATCAAACCGGAGCGACAAATCGGTGGTGAGCATGAACGGGGCATGACGCTTGTTGGGATCGTGCGCATCGGGCACAAGTCCTTCACCGGCATTGCCCTTGGGTTTCCACTGGTGGGCGCCGGCGGGGCTCTTGGTCAGTTCCCATTCGTATCCAAACAGGTTCTCAAAAAAGTTATTGCTCCATTTAGTAGGCGTTGTGGTCCATGCCCCTTCCAATCCACTCGTAATGGTATTCACCCCATTTCCTGAACCCAGGGTATTCTTCCAACCAAGACCTTGTTCCTCCATTTCAGCGCCTTCCGGTTCGCGACCCACATATTTTGACGGATCACCGGCACCATGGGTTTTTCCAAATGTATGACCCCCGGCAATCAGGGCTACGGTTTCCTCATCATTCATCGCCATCCGGCCAAAGGTTTCGCGAATATCCCGGGCAGCAGCGATTGGGTCAGGATTACCATTCGGACCCTCCGGATTAACATAGATCAATCCCATTTGCACAGCACCCAATGGGTTTTCAAGGTCGCGGTCGCCACTGTATCGCTTATCACCCAACCATTCAGTTTCCGAACCCCAGTAAATATCCTCCGGAGCTTCCCACACATCTTCTCTTCCTCCGGCAAAGCCAAAAGGTTTGAAGCCCATGGACTCCAAAGCACAATTACCCGCCAATATCATCAGATCGGCCCAGGATATCTTCTTTCCATATTTCTGTTTGATGGGCCATAACAGCAAACGGGCCTTATCCAGGTTGGCATTATCAGGCCAACTGTTGAGCGGGGCAAAACGCTGAGTACCCATGCCTCCCCCACCACGTCCATCGGAAATGCGATAGGTTCCTGCACTATGCCAGGCCATACGGATAAAAAACGGACCATAATGACCATAATCAGCCGGCCACCATTCCTGTGAATTCGTCATCAACTCATAGAGGTCTTTCTTTACAGCAGCCAAGTCAAGGCTGTTAAACTCTTTGGCATAGTCAAAATCCGGATCCATGGGATCGGAAAGGGTAGAATGCTGACGAAGTACACCGAGATCGATCTGGTTAGGCCACCAGTCACGGTTTCGGGTTCCTCCCCCGGCACTGTTCTTATGAACGGCTCCCGTAAAGGGGCATTTGGCTTGCGTATTGGTATCCATATCTGTGTGATTTAAGGGAAACCAAAGCTACGCCAGGCAAGTGATAAACCCAATCAATTATTTTTATTATGATATAGAGGAAATCTATTAAATGGGCCGGTCCGGGGCTGATGACCATTGGCGGGTTTTACGATGTAGTCATATAAAACCATGCATAAAATCAACCCCACCAACATGAAAAAGAAACCCCTGATCCTGTTTGCATCCTTATTGGCCATAACCTTGTTTAGCTGCACAAAAGAAGCCGACAGCAGTAATTGTGAAGATGAGAATACCACCAAAGTGACCTATACCAACCAAGGTACCGTGCCCTTGGGCGTAAAGGTAGCGGCCTACCTCAATTCCAGTTTTGAACCCATCAGCCCGATCCTTGATTTTGAACTCGCTCCCGGGGCCAGCCAGGTAAAGGTTTTCAGGGCCGATAAATATTTCACCCTCTGGTATAACAATTGTGCCACCAGTTGTACGCTCATGACCTACTACAACAAGCAGTTTGATGCCTGTATGGAATATGTGGAGAAGAAATAAAGCCTGGTAAAAGGCCTGTGTACCTGCCTGCTGGAATTAGGATAGACGGATAGGGTAATTGGAGTAAGGCCGGTAAATTGCACCCCTTACTACAACAAAATGAAAATACTCCTGCTCTTTTTGCTCCTGCCTGTTTTTGCTATTGCCCAGGAAAAGCCTGGTAGTGAAAATTACAAACTGATCCTGCGTCTCGATAGCTTGGTCTTTGAAGAAGGATTTAATAAATGTAACTACAAGGCTCTGGAAGAAGCCGTGGATACGGGACTTGTTTTTCTCCACGATGTGGCCGGAAAACAGAACTTCTCCCAATTTATGGAGGCCACGCGTAAGAATATCTGTGGAAACCCCAATGGCAAACCATTTCGCAAAAGGGTGGAAGGCACCCTCGAAGTGTATCCGTTATATAACAATGAGGTGTTATACGGCCTGATTCAAACGGGCCAACATGATTTTTACTTCAAAGAAACCGGCAAGCCCGAAGTACGCACCGGTACGGCCAAATACATACATACCTGGATTTTAAAGGAAGGAAAATGGAAACTGGTCAATGTGCTTAGTTTTGACCACAAGGGGGTATAAAGATTCCGATCATTTCTTTCGGAGAAAAATCCTTACTCCCCTGCATACGGGTCTTTGATCTTTATAGCCTTGTACTCGATCTCGGAAAATAGGACCGTGGTACCCGGACCATCGGGTGATTGGGCGAGCAAACCCAATTTTACCGAACCGGCCGTGTTTAACTGAAAATGCCGCACCAGGAGCCAGTCCTTCTTGTTTTCCGAACAATAGAGGGTAATGGCCTGACCTGATTTCGCCACTTTATAGTACACTTTGTTCGTGGTAAAAGAGACCGAATTACAATCATCAGAAATATTACGGGTCACCACCGACACCACGCGGTGCGCGCCGAGATAGTCCTTTTCATAGCAAAACTTCACCCAATGGAGACTATCGCTTTTGATCACGATCGCTCCCCCATCCCATTTACTGGTAAAGGGATGTTCAATAGCGGCTATAAACACAAAATTGGAGTCGGCCTTAAACAGTAGTTTGGGGGCATTGTCCGTATTGTATGTAGCCTGCGGATCCCGAAACATATCGGTCTTTGCCCCAGCTTCCACCGACAGGATACCCCCCGCATAAACATAGGACACCGGTTTGTTTTCCCAGGTCATCGGAAAAGGAATTTCCTTTATTCGGACGGGATCTTGTGCCCACAACAAAGCTGGGGTGGCCAAAAAGAGGAAAAGAGCAAAAAAACAGGAGCAGATTAAGCGATGCATAGCCTTGATTTTATTAAATGTAGAGAAATTCCCCTGACTTTAAAATATGCCCTGGTCTGCCTAACTTTGCCCCCTTGTTTAACCTTTTGTTAACCCCCTTCCAAATACATTTGCGCTACTCAAGTATAGTTATGAAGAAACTTTTTGTGGCAGTCCTTTTGACCTCCTTCCAACTGGCTGCTTTTTCTCAGGACAGTACCAAAGCCCCTAAGACAGATTGGAGTAAAGTGAGCCTGGCTGGCCGTACCAATGACCATTTCATGCTCCAGTTTGGCACCACCGGATGGTCGGGCGCCCCTGATAGCCTGAATATCAAAGGGTTATCTAAGAATTTCAACATGTACTTCATGTTTGATTTCTCCTTTAAAACAGATCCCCGATTTTCTGTAGGCATGGGGCTCGGATTCAGCTCAGAGAGTGTCAGCTTCAAGGATACCTATATTGGCATCAAGGACCAGACCGCCACCCTCCGTTTTCAGGATGTAAGTGATACCAACCATTTTAAAAAATACCGGTTGAATGTGACCTACCTGGAGGCGCCTGTCGAACTCCGTTTTACCATCAATCCCGAGAATAATAAGAAAAGCTTTAAAGCCGCGCTTGGGTTAAAAGTCGGACTGCTCATGGATGCCCATACCAAGGGTAAAACCTGGGTAAACAAGAGTGGAAGCACGCTGAACGACTACGCGGAAAAAATCAAGAAGACCGATTTCTTCAATAAAAACCGCCTCGCCGCCACGGCAAGGGTCGGTAAAGGCATTTTCTCGATCTATGGTTCCTATCAGTTAGGACCCTTGATCAAGGAAGGCCTGGGTCCTGTTGTAAGGCCCTGGTCAGCGGGTATCTGCATCTCCGGGTTATAGGCTACTGTCCCTCAAAGGGGGCCTTAGGCCGATTACTCTTCAAAAAAATGAAATGTACTTTTTAGAAGAGTCAAAGTGAGATTTGCTGCTGTATTTACCTTCATCGTTGGTAAGAAAAATGGATCCAAGTTCCCCTTGGGGGGACAAGGGGCCTGCCTATCTTTGCCCCTATGTTAGAGAAGAAGACAAAGTTACCCTCTGAAGAATTTGCGGTGCTGGTAGGGTTGATCCAAAAGGATCAGACTGAGCAACAGGTTACTGAATACCTCGACGAACTTGCCTTTTTAGCAGAAACCGCCGGGGCCAGGACCCTGAAGCGGTTTACCCAAAAACTCCCCAACCCCGATAGTCGCACCTTTATAGGCAAGGGCAAACTCCAGGAGATAAAGGATTACTGTACAGGTAAAAATGTGGGCATCCTCATCTTTGATGATGAACTCAGTGGTGCCCAGATCAACAATATTGAAAAGGAGACCGGCATCAAGACGATCGACCGCTCCGACCTCATACTTGATATTTTCGCCCATCGGGCCAAGACTGCCCAGGCCCGTGCCCAGGTAGAGCTGGCCCAATACCAATACATTTTACCTCGCCTGCGGGGTATGTGGAAACACTTGGAACGTCTTGGTGGGGGTATCGGTACGAGAGGCCCGGGTGAAACGGAGATTGAGACCGACCGTCGTATCGTACGCAATAAGATATCATTATTAAGAAAGAAGCTTGCGGAGATCGACAAGCAGGCTTTTACCCAGCGAAAAGACCGAGGAGAGTTTATCCGTGTCGCGTTGGTAGGATATACCAACGTAGGGAAATCCACCCTCATGAATATCCTCAGCAAGAGCGAGGTTTTTGCCGAAAACAAACTATTTGCCACCCTAGATACCACGACAAGGAAAATAGTTTATGAAACCACGCCTTTTCTCCTGAGTGATACCGTCGGGTTCATCCGGAAATTACCCCACCATCTGGTAGAAAGTTTTAAGAGCACGTTGGATGAGGTGCGCGAAGCGGATATACTCCTCCACGTCGTGGATATTTCCCACCCCAACTACGAGGACCAGATCGGGGTGGTGAATAAGACTTTGCAGGAGATAGGGGCTTTTGACAAACCCACCCTGACGATTTTTAATAAAATGGACCGGTACGAGGAGCAAACTTTTGATCCCTGGCTGGAGGAAGGCACTAAAAAGGAGATACTTGAAGACCTGGAGGACCGTTGGCAAAATGCGACCGACGGCCATGCGGTTTTTGTGGCTGCTACTGAAAAGCGAAACATCGAGGGGCTTCGAAAAAGTATATTAGAAAAAGTGAGGGAGTTGTACCGGATAAGGTATCCGTATAAGACGGAGTTCAATTATTAAGGCCCCATGTCCCCCAAAGGGGGAACTTAGATCAATCAGTTTTTTAATTCATAGTTAGTACCTCGCATATAGTCATAGCACCTGCCATCATGAGTTTCAATAGTATAAAACAATTGGATCCAGGTTCCCCCTTTGGGGGAAAGGGGGCCGATACCTGGACAAAGATCGCTGAACACCCCAACGAGCTCGACTTCAACGCGGAGGGGATTGCCGAGGTACAGGCTGGGGACCGCAAGTTATGCATCGCCCGCTTTGAGGACCGGCTTTTTGCCTGTTCCCATAAATGTCCCCATGCTGCCGCCCCCCTGGCCGGGGGATATATTGATACCAAGGGAAATATCGTATGCCCTCTTCACCGCTTTAAATTCAGTCTCGAAACCGGCCGGAACGTGTCCGGGGAGGGGTATTTCCTCAAGCATTGGCCGGTGGAGGTCAGGGAAGACGGGGTATTTGTGGCCCTGGAGGCTCCGGGGGGTTGGTGGAAGATTTTTGGGTAAAAACGATGAATTTGAACTTGTTCGATACTTCGAAAAGCCTTAGTTTTGCTGCCCCGAAAGGGGAAGATTCCTCCTTAGCTCAGTTGGTTAGAGTCCCGCACCTGCGGGATTAATCAGAGGAGGCGCTGGTTCAGATAGCGATAAAAAGCTGAAACATATACTCCTCCTTAGCTCAGTTGGTTAGAGTCCCGCACCTGCGGGATTAATCAGAGGAGGCGCTGGTTCAGATAGCGATAAAAAGCTGAAACATATACTCACTCCTCCTTAGCTCAGTTGGTTAGAGCATCTGACTGTTAATCAGAGGGTCGCTGGTTCAAGTCCAGCAGGGGGAGCCATAGTGGACAAACCCGCATTTTTGCGGGTTTTGTCTTTTTTAGAACGGCTGGAATCCGCTACAGGACTGCATATCAGCCGAACCAGTGAGTTGATACGAGCGGTTCGAGGTCGCAAATTTTCAAAAACAATTTTTTCGGGGAATATTGAACCGATGATCTGTTGCTTGATCGCCAGATCACCCTCATAGTAAAGCCTGTCAAGGTTCTTAAAGAAATAGGTTCCGAACGTAAGGTATTTTTCAAGCTCTGAGTTGGCCTCATCGGTTTGGCTAAGCCTCATCTCCAGATTTCGTATCTGAGGCTCATAACGGGCCTTTATTCCCTTATAGTCTGCAGCATCCAGGTTTCCATCCAATAGCAATTGCTGGGCATTGTTAAGCCTGTCATTAAGTTTCTGAAGTTCCTCCTGCATCTTTCCTCTTGAAGCCGCCGTTTCCTTTAATTCTCTTCCTAAAAGGCTCAATACCTCCTTTTCAAATACAGAACAGTTTACTTTATGAATTTGCGCCACCCGCTGAATTTCGGCACATATTGCCGCATTTGCATCAGGAGCTTTGATGCGTTCGCCGCATTGAGGGGTACAGTGGTAGTAATAATAGTACTGGTGTCTTCCTTTTGATTTACTTCCGGTAAGATTGGCACCACAGCGGCTGCACTTTAAAAAGCCCCTGAGCGGCAGTTCATCAATCGCCGTTTGTTTGGTAGGAAACTTTCTGCGCCTGCCGGTTAATATATCCTGAACCTCGTTAAAAAGCTGTTCACTGATTAACGGCTCATGAATCCCTGTTACATATTGTTCATCTTCGTCTTTATATGCAGGTATGTAAATCCTTCCGAAGTAAAAAGGATTTTTAATCATTTCAAAGAAGTTAGATCGTTTTACTTTCAATCCTTTTTCCAGCGCCTTCTTGTATATCATTTCGGCACTGTACACGGCATTGGCAATTTCATCAAATACCCAGCGGACTATAGGAGCGGTTAAAGGGTCTTTAATAACAACAGGCTGGTTTCTTTCATTCCTGGACATCTTATATCCGGCAGGAGCTTTGGCAATCCAACGGCCTTCCTTCTTTGCCCTCCTCATCCCTGCAATCGTATTCAGCGAACGCCTGTCGTTTTCCACTTCAGGTGCTGCCAGATAAAAAGCCAGCATGATTTTATTTTCGGGGATAGATAAATCAAGCGGCTGCTCAATAGCCTGTGGCTCTATACCCAAACGATTGAGCGTATTAATCATGTAGTACGCATCACCGGCATTACGAGAAAACCGGTCCCATTTCAGAAACAGCAGCACATCAGCTACCCGTTTATTTCTGCGCACAAACTCAAGCAGGTTATTAAACTCTGGTCGTTCAAAAGTTTTAGCGGAGTGATCTTCCCGGAAAAAGGCAACCACTTCAATATTATTAATTGAACAGTAATTGCGTAACCGGTCTTCCTGGTGTTGTAAGCTATACCCTCTGTCAGCTTGCTCGTCTGTGCTCACCCGCACATAAAGAATGGCTCTCTTTTTCATTGTTATTCTGATTATCAAATGTTATTACTCTGCTTTTGTGCAATCCCCTTTTACAACGCATGTAATAGTCATGATACATTTTGGCCAGGCAGTGTATAAAATCTCTTATCGCCAGCACTTCTTCATCCGTGAGATTTCGTTCATCCGCTTTCAGGAGCTTTCTACATTCTTTAAGCGGTGTTCTGCCTTCAAATTTGTCATGGGTTTCAATAGGGATTACTTTGGGATTTTTAGTTTTCATTGGATTGGATTTTTGATATACGGATTAGGAGATTACCTTCCTTTTACAACACAAATATATTGATAATCAACACTTTACGAAATATTTTTTACTCTTTTTCGCCTTCTTGATTAGGTTCCTGGGATTTTAACTCCCGGCTAATTATTGCACTGGCTATTTGTCCCAGCTCGTAGAGACTATGAATAATATTCTCTACCTCCTCATCGGTAGCATTTGCAAATTGGGGGTATGCCCTCACCTTTTCCGGGGTTAGGTAATTCAGCTTGGGAACATCAAAAAAGTCTTGTTCTTCGTTGTTTGCCATTGTTTTTTAGGCAAATCTATGCAGGCTTATTGTTGTGCTTTCCAGTTTGAGGGAGTTGTTGAAAGAAATTGAAGGTTTTTGTTTGTATTGTCGTCTTCGATGTAATAGCACATTGAAAAGAAAATATCGCTGTAATTAACCAAATGCCTATTCCGGCAAAACCTCTGCTTCATCATGTGAATCCGGAAAGAAACTTGCGAAAGTATCAATATTTAAATCTTCATTGAAGAAGTCCTTAGCCGGTTTATTAAAAATGTGAATTGCATTTTCATTAGTAATACCCAGTCGCTCCGCTATAAACTTTTTATAATCTTCATCACTTGTGTTTTTATTTAAACAGTTAATGATGAGTTTAGTATTGGGATTAATTTTAAAGGCATTTGTAAGATTATCATTAATATGCTTATCAAAAAATCCATACCCGCTTACTACAATCAACTCAGCAAGAAAACAGGCCTCACGAAAGGCATAAAAATAAAAATTGAACGGATCGTAAGATTGAAGTTTGTTTTGCACGCCAAATATAATCTCCATTCTTTGTGGGTCTATCGTTTGCAAACCGTCAACATACGTCAGCCTTAACTCTTCATCTCGATACCAATCTAAAGAGCCGTGTAACTTGTATAGATAAAAATCTGCGGCATCATCCTTCAAAACATCATAACGTCGATAATCCCAAATACGTTTCTCATCAAATCCTCTCTCAATTCTTCTACCTTCAGCTTCCATATTGTATTCTACACACATATCATAGTTCAAGGAAAATATTTTTAAGTATGAAGTGTAACCAGTAGCTGCAAGTTTTCTATAATACGCTGTTGAACTTTTAAAATCACCGGGTGATAGCCACTTTTCTTTAAGCTTTTTTAGAATTTCATTTTTAAACCCTAATGCCTTTTCCATATTATTGCCTGCCACATTTACTAATTCCTTTTCCCAGGCCCCAACAAAATTATAGCCTTCAAATTCTTTAGTGGAAATTCTAATTATGGTGTCAAGCAATCCCACAAGATTCTCAATATTGAATGTAATTTCCTTCGATCGAACGTCTTTGATTCTTTCCAAACGGAAATGCGAACTTTCAATATAGTTATATAAGCTCTTGTATTCTTTCCATTCTTTATCTAGCTTATCTTCAATTTCCTGAATCATTTGATATGAGTTCTTAATTCCAGCATCACAGCTTGCTCCTGCACCAAGGAGAACAATTATTTTATCTGAAGCAAAATGTTTTTTCATATTATAAAAACCAAGGTTTGAGGTTATTGATATCAATATGCGATAAATTATACTCCTGGAACTTAGCAATAAATTCTGCTATTCTTTGACAATAAAATACCGATACTGGCAATTGCTTTGCTTTAAACCCTCTCCAGTTAGCGCCAGATAAATTAATACAATCTTGAAGGAGCCTTTCTTTGTGTGCAAAATCAACTTCAAATTGCGTATTATTAAAGTACCAGAATTTTATCAACAAAGGGTTACCGAATCTTTTAGTAATTCTTGGATTGTTGTACTGTAACCCTTCAAACCAAACAAGATATTCATCATGAGATAATTTAATAAAAGTACTCTCAAATGGTACCAACCCATTATTAGAATAATCAAATCCAAAAAAATCATTTTTTGCATTTATGACTAAGACACTTAATTCTATTTCAGAAGAGATCCTTTTAATTACCGGCTCAATAATTTTTTCCTTGCTCAAACGGAACGGTACATGTATTGATATTTTTTTATGCCCTGCTGAGTTTATTATATTACTTATGTTAGAAATAAGCTGCTGGTAATAAGACTCATCAGTTTCAACTCCTTCCCCAAGTACTTGAATGTCTTTAAAAATTCCGCTTGAATCTGTCAGCACTGAGTAGGTGATATTTTTTGTTATTGTCCTTTCTTCATTTATTTTTTCAACTTTATAAGACTGACCTATACCAATAATTAAATATTCCGTACCAACAGGCTTCATTTTCCAAGGTTTACCGCCCGCTTTTGCAAATATTTGTAACCCAATATTACTTAGTGAGTACTTCAGCGAGTACTCATTTTTCACTAATTCTTTTGTTACAACCTGGCAAGGGATTTTCTCGCTGGTAAATTTGTGTTTTAAACGGAAATAAAGCTTGTCGTCATCGCTTTCTCTTTTTGAATTTGTTATAATTATGGGAATAGTAGTGTCTCCCAGCTCTTTAATCTTAGCTATTTCAGAATCGATTTCATTATCTGTAAAATCCTCTAGTGCAGATCCTTTTATTACATCATTTGAAAAATCAATTCTGAATAACTTATTCATTCCGCTAAATGTGCTAGGACTTAGCTCCCCTCTTAGCCCTTTTAAAAGCGCAACTGCGATATCTCTGTCTCTTTTTCTATAAATAAAATAAAACTGAACCTTGTTCAAGAAATTTGATAATGGTGGATATTTTGTTAAGCCAAGATAGGATGAGTTGCTACTATTATTATTGCTAAAAATATAGATTTTAGACTGCAACAATTTGGAAAACATACTAGTAAGCTCAGTAGATATTTTGCTTTGAAGCCTAGTATTAATTTGAGGTAAATATTTGTTTATAAAATTTTGTAAGTGGTTATTTTTGAATAGATAGTAATCAATATTGCTACCGCCTTTTTCATTCATAGTTCCACTTGCTATAAGGATGTCTTTATCTAACCTGAATCTTTCTTGACCCAATTCATTTTTATCAACAACAAAGCAGTAATCGAATAATATCCCCCATATATTTTTTGTTTTTAAATAGTAGGGCTCAATCCAAATGCACCTCTTGCCTTTGGGGTGATTACCGATAACGTAGTGAATTCTTCTATTATACTGAGATTCTTTTTTAATAAAATATTCTAATCCTTCGGATGCAGTTCTCAAATTATCATAAAGCTGCTTTGAAATCAATCCTGTTTTGGCATATGCCGGAAGTTGATATTTTTCATATCCAGGTGTCTCAGTGTATGTAATTTCGTATTTAGTATTATTTCCGTTAGCATCCTTGAAATCATAATATTCAAACCCTTCCTTAAAATCATTCGCCTCAAGTTTCTTTCTATAAACTACGATTCCGAAATCTTGGTTTATAAATTCCAAAAAATTAAGTCTAATATCATTCATACTTTTGTTTTAAGCACTATTAAATTAAAATCCATAAAAACTTTAAATGTCAGAAGCTACTCAAAAATCTAATTCTAGCTCCCCGCCAAACTCTTTAAGCCAATCCTTGGCCTTTTCAAAATTAGGCTGCATTACCGCCACACGGTTCCAAAATTCAGGAGTATGATTGGCTTCAAGCAAGTGAGTAAGTTCGTGAACAATAATATATTCAATTACAGTCATAGGGGCTTTAATTAGCCGCCAATTGAAATGAATATTATCCTTTGGCGTACATGAACCCCAGCGGTATTTTAGATCAAGGATATTGATATTATTATAGGCTACACCCAACTGCTTTGCAATGGCTTTCGCTTTAGGCACAAGAATCTCCGTTGCCGACTTAATATACCAGTCACGGAAAAGTTCGTTCCCTTTCTTTTGATTAGTCTTACCAATGAAAAACTTGTTATCAAATGAAACTCCATCATCAGGGTTATTAGTAACATATAGTTTGTAATGCTTGCCCAAATACAAAAGGGTTTCACCTGACACAAATTGTTTAGCAGGCTTTGGGAATGGGTACTTTTGATTGTGAGATATTTTCTCCTGAATTAGCCGCCTTTTTTTATTGACTTCTTTTGCGATGAAGTCCTCACTGGTATTTAAAGGCGCTCTTACAACTACACTACGATCCCTCTCAACAATAATGCTGAGTGTTTTCCGGGCAGAGTATTTTATTGAGTATTTGATTTCCATTAGTCTTCTGCATATATTATAGCCGCTGTAATCCGGTCGTCTTTTGCCCAGGCAAGTATTTCATTTGCAATTGTTATCCTGTTTTGAAATGCTGCCGAGATGTTACTGCATTGTTCGGTGATAAAATTGGAAATTTCACCTTTAAGCCGGTTTACCGACGGGGTATTATTCCAAAAACCAACCATTGACAATTCCACTTTAATCATACCATAGATTTCCTTTGTCCAAATTACAAGATTGTTAATTTCATCATCTGTGAGATCATCTTTTTTCGCATAAATAAAGTTGTGCAGCTTTCTGTAAATGGGCATTTGCCTTTTTCTGTCAAGCCCTTTAGTATCTTCCTGCTGTGCTGATTTAATTTTGCTTCTTAAACTTTCTAATAAACGATATATCTCATCCCAATTTTCTTTAAATGCCAAAAGGATATTTCTTAACTCCTCTGCAAACGAAGCATACAATTCAGGGTCTTCATCCATCTGAATATTGATTATGTCCCGTATGGCATGTTCTACTTTCGCAGCCTTTGTTTCCTTTCTCTTTATTGCTTTTACATTCTCAAAGAACTTATCATCAAGTATTGAAATAGGTTCAATTTTAGTCTCTATTCCTTTTGACTTTAAGTATTCATCAGTAACACGGCGTAATTTTTCTGATACGCCTTTCATACTCATCCGGCGATCAAGAAAATGTTGCGAAGCCAGTGTATTTACCTCTGCAAAGCGATTTAAGTCTGGCAAATATTGAAGTGCTTCCTTTCTCGGAAATACATTGTCAAGGGCTTTAGAGAATTTGGCAAATGCTTCTGTAAAGTCCTGCCGTATATCTTCATCATAAAAGAGATTAAAAATATCATCTGGGTCTGAATAGCCATCTAAACCATGTGAGGAAAAAATCTTTAATAGTTCTTCATGGGCGGTCTTTAATTCTGCAAATAATTCCGCATTATCTTTCAAGCAACCGGTAATTTCCTCCTGTTCTTTTTCCCAATAAGCGTCCAATGCTCTTTTCATGTGGTTGCCCATACCTACATAATCTACAACGAATCCTACATGCTTATTGTCGTCATACACCCGGTTGACACGGGCAATTGCCTGCAATAGGTTATGATTGACAATAACTTTATCTAAATACATTACCTGCTCAATAGGCGCATCAAATCCGGTTAACAGCATATCAACAACAATAAGAATACCGATATTACCATTAGCTATTTGTTCTTCCTCATCGTTCAAGGCTTCCTTTTTTCCAAAAGGCAACTTGAATCCGGCAATGGACAATTTTCTTTGCTTGCTATCAGAGTACTCCTTTAAATGAGGGGCATCATTATGACTAACATCCGAAATAATTACAGCAGTTTTAAGATTTTCAAGACTGGATAACGAAGCCTCACGATCTTCAGTTGATTTTAATTCCTCAATCATTTCAGAAATAGCCGCATCAAAAGCCAAACGGTAACGGTGTGCAGCCTCTTTACTAACACAAACAACCTGAGCTTTATACCCATTTGGAACAACCTGCTCTACATAATGTTTGAGCATGTCCTTAGCCTTATCATTTATTGTTTCTTGCGATTCCAGGTAAGCCCTTCTTGTTCCATAAGCTAAAATCTCGACCTGTTCGGCCACATTATAATCCTTGAAAACATCCTGAAATTTTTTGTCAGCATTGGCCTGGTCATCAACTCTGGCATCATGTGTCTTCCCTTCATAAACTATCTCAAGGGTTACACCATCCTTTATTGCCTGCCGCATGGTGTACTTATCAATATAATCACCAAAAGTATTTTCAGTTCTTTCTATTGGTGTTCCGGTAAATGCAATCCTGGTAGCATTCGGCAAAGCCCGGTCAAGATTAGCGCCCAATTTTGTGTATTGGCTTCTGTGTGCCTCATCAGTGAGAATTAAAATTTTATCACTGGCATTTAATTCAGGGAAACTGGCGGCATATTCTCTTTCCTGAAATTTATGAATCATTGCAGAAACTATCTCGGAAGAATTTGTTCGCAATTCCTTTTTTAATCCTTCAATATTTTTGGGGTCTTTGATAGTGTAGCCAACAGATTGGGCAGTTTCTTTTATCTGGTCATCAAGTTGTGTTCTGTCAGTTAGCAGAACAACCTTGTATCCTTGTAAATGTGGATGCAAATACATTTCTCTGATAAGAAAAACCATTGTGAGAGATTTGCCACTTCCTTGTGTATGCCAGA
>JAYRZH010000039.1:0-24054 GCA_041916555.1 Chitinophagaceae bacterium
AAGACCGATATCAATGATGTGATCAAATCCCTGAAAGAAAAAGAGCGCCGCAAAAAACTGGTGAACCTGATCGTGGTGGCTGAAGGTGATGATTTTGGCGGGGCCGATGAAGTTCAGAAAGTAATTTCCGGACAATTACCCAATGCCGAGATCAGGGTTTGCATCCTGGGACATATCCAGCGCGGAGGCTCCCCTTCCTGTCTCGACAGGTTGATCGCCAGCCGGATGGGTTTCCATGCGGTGGAAAGCCTCGTGGAAGGCCGTCACAACGTATTTGTAGGTATCCTGAACAACAAAATGCACTATATCCCGCTTGAAAGCGCGGTAAAGAATAAGGCGAAGATCAGTGATGAATGGATGCGCATCGTCAAGATCCTCGCGAGCTAACACCAACGAAAACCGGCACTAATTATGGCCAAACATGCAGACAAGTATTTCCACAAAGAATTTGACAAGGAAGCCGGCAGGCAACATGCATCCAAGCGAACAAAGATCGTAGCCACCGTTGGCCCGGCCTGCGATAGTTATGATCAACTGGTAGACCTTGTCAGGGCCGGTGTCAATGTCTTTCGTCTGAATTTTTCACACGGTACCCATGAAGACAAAGCCCGGATCATTGGCTACATCCGGGAAATCAATAAAAAGGAGCCCTATAACATCGCCATCCTGGCCGATCTACAAGGCCCCAAACTTCGCGTAGGCGATATTGAAGGGGGATCAATGCCCCTGGAAGAAGGAGATATCCTCACATTTACCAATGAAAAAGTAGTGGGGAACCGCGACAAGATTTATGTATCCTACCCCGATCTTCACAAAGATGTTCAAACCGGGGAAAAGATCCTGATCGATGACGGTAAGATAGAAGTAGTGGTTCAGGAAATAACCAAAGAAAAAACAGTTAAGGTTCAAGTAACCCTTGGCGGAACTCTATTCCCAAAAAAAGGTGTCAACCTGCCCGATACCAATATCTCGCTGCCTTCACTCACCGAAAAAGACCTGGCTGACCTTGAATTTATCATCGGGCAACAGGTAGATTGGGTAGCCTTATCTTTTGTTCGTCGAACGATTGACATCGTGGACCTGAAAAAAGGCTCAAGGATGCAGGCTCCAAATCCAAAGTGATCGCTAAAATTGAAATGCCGGAAGCCCTGCGCAACCTGCGTGATATCATCCTTGAAAGTGATGGGGTGATGATCGCCCGTGGTGACCTGGGGGTTGAATTGCCGGTGGAAGAAGTTCCCCTGATCCAGAAAGACATTATCCGGAAATCCATTCACCGGGCCAAACCCGTTATTGTGGCCACCCAGATGATGGAAAGCATGATGGAAAGGACCAAACCCAACCGGAGCGAGATTACTGATGTGGCCAATGCCGTACTGGAAGGCGCCGATGCCGTGATGCTTAGCGGGGAAACCGCTACCGGTCGCTATCCCAGGTTGGTGGTGGAAACCATGACAAAGATCATCCTCGAGGTAGAACACAAGGCTTATGATTACAATCGCGAGGAAATGCTGAAACCCCTTCCCCACTCCCCTTCCTTCCTTAGTGACGCGATCTGTTACAATGCCTGTAAACTGGCCGATGATGTAAAAGCCAATGCCCTGATCGGAATGACCCAAAGCGGTTATACCGGTTTCATGCTGAGCAGCTACCGACCCCATTCTCCCCTCTATATTTTTACCAAAGAAAGATCACTTGTTAATCAGCTTAGCCTGAGCTGGGGCGTTCGTGCCTTCTTCTATGATGAAGAAGAAAGCCTCGATGACATCATCTTCGACCAGATTGATATTTTGAAAGAGAGAGGATTTATTCGCAGCGGAGATGTAATAGTCAGTACCGGTAGTACCCCGGTGGCGCTGCATTTGCCGACGAATATGCTGAAGATTACAACTGTTTCATAGCTATTTAATAACTATTAGCGGTTAGTCATTAGGTAAAATGGCTAACCGCTAATAGCTATCCTCATAGACTTTTCAGTTTCACATTCCTGAACCATACTTTATTCCCGTGGTCCTGCAACCCGATCCGGCCTTTCTTATAGGTTCCGAACTCTGGCATCCGAATGAATTTACTTCCGGCCACCAGTTTTTTCCAGTTATCATCCCACAACGTGGTCTGAACCACTTTGGTCCCGTTCAGGAATAATTCAAGAGACCCTTTGTTGGCAATGATCTCCACCTGGTTCCATTCCCCGGCAGGTTTTACCGTTTCAGGGGAGGAAGAGATGAGGTCATACAGGTCGCCTGCGCGATGCTTGCCGTTTTGGGCGTCACCATGACGCGCATTGTCCAATACCTGCATTTCAGGGCCTGTGTACCAGGCATATTTGTGCAAGGTGGTATCCGGACTTTCATGAACATAGAACATGATACCGCTGTTACCAGCCGTATCGATCTTCCATTCCAGTTTCAGGTGAAAGTTTTCGTATTCCGAATCGGTCACAATATCACCCCCACCCTTGGTTTGCCATTCGATCATTTCCTTGGGATCAAGGTGAAGCGTGCCACTGTCAATGACCCAGGCCGAGCCATCGGATACGGCGTTGTACACATGCCAGCCGTTTTTGGTGCTGCCGTCAAACAGCAGGCTCCAGCCTTCCGCTTTTTCCTGTTCGGAAAGCACATTGACTACTGGAACGGGTGTTGTGTCTGGAGTTTTGTCTTTTCCGGTTTCTCCATTGTTACAGGAGATAACCAATACAGAAGAAGCAATGGCAAGAATCGCTTTTTGCATGTTTATTTTCCTTTAAAGGTCAAAATGTATTTAACGATGGCTTTGGCATCCGCCTCAGACAAATCAGGGTGGGCAGCCATGGGAACTTCACCCCATACCCCTTGTCCACCTTCAATCACTTTCTTGGCAAGCTTGCTCACCATCTCCTCATTGTTCTCATATTTATTGGCAATATCCTTGTAAGAGGGGCCAATCAGTTTCTCATCAATCTTATGACAGGTATTGCAGTTTTGCTTAACCTCAATAGCCAGACCGGCATCGTAGTCGGGATTAGATTTAGGGGTCTCGGGTTTTGCTTCAGCCTGGGGTTGGGTTTCTGTTGTAGCAGGAGTTGTGGAGGTCTTGGTTTCTCCGCTGTTGCAGGCAACGAGGGCGGCCATAGCGGCAAGCACGATCAAAGTCTTTTTCATATTTTAAAAGGGGTTTGTTTTTGGGCCATAAAGGTATTACTCAATTCCTAAAACCAATCGGTTAAAGGAATCATTATTTCCAGTACCGGCAAAATCATCAAAGGCTTTTTCTGTAACGCGGATAATATGGTCTTTTATAAAGACTGCTCCTTCGCGGGCACCATCCTCCGGGTGTTTGAGGCAACACTCCCATTCCATCACGGCCCAGCCCTTATAGTCATACGCTGCCAGTTTACTGAAGATGGATTTGAAATCCACTTGTCCATCTCCAAGTGAACGAAACCGTCCGGCCCGGTTGACCCAGGATTGAAACCCTCCATATACGCCTTGTTTTCCGGTGGGATTAAACTCGGCATCCTTTACATGGAAGGCACGTATCCGTTGGTGATAGTGGTCGATGTACTGAAGATAGTCCAGACACTGCAACACAAAATGAGAAGGGTCATACAACAGGCATGCCCTTGGGTGTTGGTTAACTTCATCGAGAAACATTTCATAGCTAATTCCATCGTGGAGGTCTTCGCCGGGATGAATTTCATAGCAAAGATCAACACCCTGTTCATCAAATACATTCAATATGGGAAGCCAGCGTTTGGCCAGTTCTTTAAATCCTGTTTCTACCAGTCCGGCGGGTCGCTGCGGCCAGGGATAAACAGTATGCCATAACAGGGATCCGCTAAAACTGGCATGGGCATTCAAGCCCAGGTTATGGGAAGCCATGGCGGCCCATTTCAATTGCTGTACCGCCCATTCGGTACGCGCCTTTGAATTTCCCCTGACCGCCTCTGGAGCAAAACCGTCAAACAATACGTCATAGGCCGGGTGAACGGCGATCAGTTGCCCTTGTAAATGGGTGGAAAGTTCTGTTATCTCCAATCCGCATTCCTGTATCAGGCCTTTTAACTCATTAGCATAGGTCTTGCTCTCCGCAGCTTTCTGAAGGTCAATGCAACGGGGGTCCCAGGTTGGTATCTGTACGCCAACAAATCCTAACTCCCTGGCCCATTGACAAATTGAACGCAGGTCATTGAAGGGTGGATTGTCTCCCAGAAATTGGGCGAGAAAAATGCCGGGGCCTTTGATTGTAGTCATATTCGTCGTTTTTTATTCACCGCAAAGAACATGAGGACACAGAGAAACGCAGAGATTTATTATTAATAGCTACTAATTCAGCACTAAAAGCTTATAACCAAAGGCTAATAGCTTTGATATTATCTCAGCGTTCCTCTGTGTCCTCATGTTCTCAGCGGTGAACTATTCTAATTTAAATACTATGTTCAATCCATTTTTGTTCCGACTTTGCCGAAGCCACCACATTGTCAATAAAGGCCATGCCGCGAATACCTTCTTCCACACGGGGATAGTCCAGCATTTCCGGCGTGGGAGTTTCACCACTTAACCGGCAGGCCAGGGTAGCCGCAAAGTTCTTATAGATATTTCCAAAGGCTTCCAGATACCCTTCCGGGTGACCGCCGGGTGTGCGGCAATTTGATGTAGCAAATGAGCTTAACCGATCGGTGTAATTACTTCCGGCCCTTAACACCTGCATAGGCGCGTCAAGCCATTTTACCCAGAGTGTATTGGGTTCCATTTGCGACCATTCCAAGCCCCCGTTTTCCCCATATATCCGTAAGCGGAGATTGTTTTCTTCCCCTGCGGCAATCTGGGTGGCGATCAGAACACCAGCCGCCCCATTTTCAAATTTCAGCAATACGTTTCCATCATCATCCAACACCCGTCCTTCCACCATGGTGTTCAGATCGGCACAGATACGGGTAATTTTAAGTCCGGATACATACTCAGCCAGGTGGGCCCCATGTGTACCAATATCACCCATCACCGCGCTTTTTCCCCCTTTGGTGGGATCAGTGCGCCAGGCAGCCTGGGCATTCCCTTCGCGCTCGCTTAACCGGCTTAGCCATCCCTGTGGATATTCCACCCAAACCTTTCTGATCTTTCCTAAGGCCCCGCTTTGTACCATGGCACGAGCCTGTTTTACCATGGGGTATCCTGAGTAGGTATGGGTCAAACATAACAGAAGCCCGGTCTCATCCACCTTCTGTTTTATTTTAATGGCTTCATCGAGCGAAAAAGTGATCGGTTTTTCGATCACTACATGAAACCCGTGGTCAAGGGCCATCATGGCCGGTGCAAAATGGGCGAAGTTGGGGGTTACAATGGTTACAAAGTCCATCCGATCACCCTCAGGCCGGGCGGCTTCTTTTTTAATCATATCCTCATAATTCAGGTAGATACGATCCGGAGACAGAAAAAGGGCTTCCCCCGAGCGCTGGGCGATATCCGGATTAATGCTTAAGGCTCCGCAAACGATTTCGATCTTTCCATCCATCCAGGCCGCGTGCCGGTGGATGGCCCCGATAAAGGCATCCTGCCCCCCTCCGATCATTCCCATGCGCAATTTCCTATTCATAACAGTGAATTGATATTTGGTAATTTTTTGGCGTTTGAATACTTAACGTGACTAAAAATAGTACATTTAGTTTTTACCAATCGGTAAATTTACAGACACACGATCATGAAAAAAACCAATCGCAGGGAACTGTTGAAAAATATCGCTATTGGCTCACTGGCCATGACCACGGGTCCCGCTGTTGCCGCCATGGGAACCTCCACGCAGCCCACTGAAAAATCTCTCAAAGGAAATATCCGCCATTCCGCCTGCCGATGGTGCTATGACAGCATTCCAATGGAAGAGCTTTGCATCGAGGCAAAAAAAATAGGCCTGGTTGGGATTGACCTGGTAGGTCCAGCCGATTGGCCTATGCTAAAAAAATATGGCTTGATCTCCACCATGTGCAATGGCGCAGAGCTCAACCTGGTAGATGGCTGGAACGACACCAAATTTCATCCCCGCCTGATAGAAAACTATAAAAAACACATTGACCTGGTGGCCGATGCCGGGTATAAAAACCTGATCTGCTTTAGTGGAAGCCGCAGGGGGAAAGATGATGAAACAGGCTGGAAGAACTGTACCGATGGATTAAAACAAGTGATTGGCCAGGCGGAAAAACGCGGGGTGACCCTGGTGATGGAATTACTCAACAGCAAGGTGGACCATAAAGATTATCAATGTGACAAAACCGCCTGGGGCGTAGAGTTATGCAAGCGCATTGGCTCCCCCAACTTCAAACTGCTTTACGATATTTATCATATGCAGATCGATGAAGGGGATGTGATCCATACCATACGCGAGTTTCATCCTTATATCGCGCATTACCATACCGGTGGGGTGCCCGGGAGAAATGAGATTGATGAAACCCAGGAGTTATACTATCCGGCCATTATGAAAGCCATCCTGGCCACTGGCCATACGGGCTATGTCGCGCAGGAATTTATTCCCAGCGCCGGCGACAAGGAAGGGAAATTAAAAGCCCTGAAAAAGGCCGTAAAAATCTGTGACGTTTAAATTGTCAGAAACGAAATAGAAAACCAACATTGCTATCATGCCAAACAATCACTACGACGCTATTGTGGTCGGATCCGGGATCAGTGGAGGCTGGGCCGCCAAAGAACTGACCGAAAAGGGACTCAAGGTACTCCTGCTGGAAAGGGGTAGAAACATCAGACATGTAACGGATTATGCCGAAGCCAATCAACCCATCTGGGATTATCCGCACCGTGGCGACCGCACGCAAAAAATGATCGAAGATTATCCCAACCTGAAAAGGGATTATCCCCTCAATGAACGAAATCTGCATTATTGGGCTTCTGATAAAGACTGTCCGTTTACCGAAACCAAGCCCTATGCCTGGTTTCGTGGTTACCATGTAGGTGGACGTTCCCTGATGTGGGGCCGCCAAAGTTATCGCTGGTGTGAACTGGATTTTGAGGCAAACGCCAAAGAAGGCATAGCGGTTGACTGGCCTATCCGGTATAAAGACCTTGAATCCTGGTACACGTATGTAGAGAAATTTGCGGGTATTCAGGGTTCATATGAAAACCTGCCGCAATTACCCGACAGCCATTTTCTACCGGCCATGGAATTGAATATTGTGGAAAAAGATGTGGCTGCCAAAATCAAAAAGCACTATAACAACCTGCGTACCCTGATCGTTGGTCGTTCAGCCCATATTACCCAGAAGATACCCGGACGGGAACTTTGTCAACACCGCGACATGTGCTGGAATGGCTGCCCATTTGGAGGTTATTTCAGTACCCAGTCTTCCACCCTGCCGGCCGCTGAAGCCACGGGCAACCTAACCTTAAGGCCATTCTCCCTGGTAAAAGAGATCATCTATGATAAGGATACCAAAAAGGCCAAAGGGGTTGTGATACTTGATACCACTGATAATAAGACCTATGAATTTACCAGCAAGATCATTTTTCTCTGTGCCTCCTCCTTTAATTCCACCTGGGTATTGATGAACAGCGCTACCGATATCTGGCCCGATGGATTGGGAAGCAGCAGTGGTGAGCTGGGGCATAATGTAATGGATCATCATTTTCGCTGTGGCGCCAGCGGTATGGTGGAAGGTTATGAAGACAAATATTATTTTGGTCACCGGCCAACCGGTTTCTACATACCCCGCTTCCGGAATTTTGGTGAAGACAAACGGGACTATCTCCGCGGTTTTGGCTATCAGGGCGCTGCCAGTCGGCAAGGCTGGGGACGTGAAGTGGCTGAATTGAATATTGGCGCGGACTTTAAAGATGCCCTGAGTGAGCCAGGCCCCTGGTCCATTGGCGCAAGCGCTTTTGGCGAAATACTCCCCTATCATGATAACAGGATCAAGCTAAACCGGAACAAAACGGATAAGTGGGGACTCCCTGTGCTGGATATGGAAGTGGACATAAAGGACAATGAATTGAAAATGCGCAAGGACATGCAGAATGACCTGGCGGAAATGCTTGAAATCGCCGGGATGAAGAATGTGCGTACCTACGACAATGAGTATGTTCCCGGGATGGGGATCCATGAAATGGGGACCGCCCGTATGGGTCGCGATCAAAAAACATCGGTGCTGAATGGCAACAACCAGGTATGGGATTGCCAGAATGTATTTGTAACCGATGGGGCCTGCATGACCTCGGCTTCTTGCGTCAACCCTTCCCTTACCTACATGGCATTGACTGCCCGGGCAGCCGATTTTGCCGTGAGTGAGTTAAAGAAAGGAAACCTCTAACATCCAAACGCATTTGACATGAACAGAAGAGAACTATTAAAAATGATTGCCACCCTCACTGGTGGTGCTGTAATCGGTGGGGAATTCTTCCTGGCCGGTTGTAATAACCCCGATAAAGGAGTGACGCTGGCATTTACGGCTGATGATACTGCATTCTTAAATGAAGTGGCCGAAACCATTTTACCTAAAACCCAGTCAGCCGGTGCCAAAGAGGCAAAGGTTGGGGAGTTCATGACCCGCTATGTAACCGATTGTTACACGCATACTGATCAGGAAGCCTTTCACAAGGGTATGGACAAAATCAACGAGGCCTGCCAGAAACAACATGGGCATGATTTCATGAAAGCGACACCTGAACAGCGTACCGCCCTGCTCACGGTTATTGATAAGGAAAGAGCCGAGTACCAAAAGAACAGGAAAGGCGAGGAACCCCCTCATTATTTCCAATATATCAAGCAATTGACCATCATGGGGTACTTTACATCCAAGGAAGGAAGAAACACCGCTACCCGGTATGAGCCGGCTCCTGGCAAATACATTGGCGACTATGACTATAAGAAAGGCGATAAGATCATTACCAATCTTGATTAATCATATAATTAACCACCACAAAGCGCTTACATATGAAATATGATCGGAGAAAATTCCTGCAAACGGGCGGACAGTTTGCCGCCGCGCTGGCCCTGGGTCCAATGGCCTGCAAACTGGCCCCCAAAGAAACCAAGACCGGCGGAGGGTCCGGGATCGAAACGCCGTTGGAGAAACCATTAGGCGATTTTGGTATTCAACTTTATACCCTTCGTGAAGATTTCCCTAAAGACCCTAAAGGCGTGTTGAAACAATTGGCCGATATGGGATATAAACAAGTTGAAAGCTTTGAAGGGGGTAAGGGCATGTTCTGGGGGATGACCAATACCGAGTTTAAATCCTATCTGGATTCAATTGGACTGACCGTCGTTTCCAGTCATTGTAATATTGACATGGATTTTGAGAAAAAAGCGGAGCAGGCAGCCGCCATTGGTATGAAATACCTGATCTGCCCCTGGATGGGGTTAACTGATCCAAAAACCAAAAAGCCCCGCACCCTGGATGATTTTAAGAAAATAGCTGCAGACTTTAATGCCAAGGGAGAAATCTGCAAAAAGAACGGGATCCGCTTTGCCTACCATAACCATGATTATTCCTTCAAACCATTGGAAGGTCAGTTGCCACAGCATGTAATGATGGACAATACCGACCCTGCCCTCGTAGATTATGAAATGGATATCTATTGGGTAGTAGCCGGCGGCCAGGACCCCGAAGAGTGGATGAAGAAGTACAAGAATCGCTTCCGTCTTTGTCATGTAAAAGACCGAAGCAAAACCCCCGGTGCAGATAATGGGAAGAATTCTATCGACCTCGGAACCGGAAGCATTGATTTTAAAAAGATCCTGAAGACTGCCAGGGAAACCGGCATGGAATATTATATAGTAGAACAGGAGTATTATCCCAATGGCACCCCTTTGCAGGCCGTAAAGGTTTGCGCGGATTATATGAAAGGAGTGAAAGTATAGATGCTTTACCCACACATCCACCGTACTACATGGTAGTATTACATAAACTGACACAGTATATGTAATACTACCATAGACTTAGCAAAGACGGAAAGAGCTAAATACTACCTTATTTTTCCCTTATTACTAATGAATAAATAAAACTATCTCCATTAAGCTCATGATATTTATTGATATAGGATGTTGCCTTCATAATACTTTTAGCGATATTTTCCTGATCGCTTAGATTTTTATCATAATTATAATACCAGCTATCATAAGTAAATTTAATAACTGAATTATTCTTACTTAGTACATCACCGCCTAGAACAATAAAATCTGCTAAAGATAGTATCTCTATAATATCAGAGTACTTCCAGCCCAGTTCATTAGTTCCAATGGGGATAAGATTAATTCCCCGATTCAATAGCTTTTCAGGTATCAATCTTTTATATTTAGTTAACAATTCTTTAGAATTATTCTCAAGCATAAAACTATTTATTCGGTATAAAAACCCCGCTCTCCTGAGTCTTCCCCGCTGGCCGTAGTCTTACTAACTCCAAACTATAAAATGTATAGTTCCCCCGACTACGGCCCATTCAGTATTCTCCCTTGAAGCTACTCAAATAAAATTTCCGTGTTTCCGCCTCTCTCTGGCTGCTTCTTTCACCACTTCAAGTTCCGAAAAATCACGGAAAACTTTACCCTATTCTCCCAAAATCCAATGCATCTGTTAGCAATTTTTATTTACACGCTAGGGAGTATATATATTCAAAAGCAAAGAGAAGATTCTTACTTGGCCGTAGTCTGGTGCCTTAAGATTGATAGCCATTATTAATTGTAAGACTACGGCCAGCGTCCTTCTAATTTTTGAAGAGGTGTAGCAACACTCCGGATAGCGGGGTCGGGAGACCTAGACCTAGTTACCAAAATAGTCCATATACTTGCTACCTCCTGTACTTTAGAAATACTTTAAAAGTCTGTAAGGCTATAAAAATTACAACACCAAGCACTACATACAAATTAAAGTAATAATAACATAGTGCTAATATCACTAAATAAGCAAAATATACAACCCCTCTATTCATCAAAACAACGAAACCCAAATTACTATGATAAAAATCTGTTATTTTATCAAGATATTCAAAAAACAACCTTTTACTGATTTCTCTATCCATATTGAGGGTATTGCTAAAACATTCTTTGAAGTATTCATCTAGGGTTTCATAAACCCAATTTTTATCTTTCTCAGCTTTAATGCCTTCAAAATGAAAAATTAAATTCTCTAGAGTGTTTAAGTGATAATATTTTCTTTCACTAACAATAACAGCCGCTTGTAATTCACTTATGAGTGCTTGCAAGTGCTCTTTTCTTTCATCAAACTCTATTTTCATATTTTCTATATCCTGATCTTAAAAATTCCTTCGAAGAGATTTTTTAACTCATTTACGGTCTTTAAGTCTTTTAACAAGTCTCTGTTCTTTTCAATTTCACTTAAATGCTTTCCAAGTCTTTCAAAGTCTTTTATAGTCTTTAAAGGCAATTTATCTGCAATGTACCTCAGTAAATACCGAATAGCCTTAGTGTATTTTTTATCACACATCTCTATCCTTAGAAAATTTTTCCACTATAAATATAGTTCATCGGCTGGCGGGATAAAAATAAAGATGCTCTACCGCGAAGCCGCAATGACAGAAGGGACGCCAGAAAAATCTAAGCGTCCCTTCTGCCCTTGCGACCTTGCGGTAAATTATAACTCTCAAAGGAAACCAATCCTAATCTCGATTAGAAACTACCCCTCCCTCAACTTTCTCACCTCCTCTGCCTCAATAGCATTGTTCATATACGATTCCGCCATACCTGCAAAGGATGGATGAACATATTCCATCAGTGATTTCTTTTTTCCGCGAAGCGAAGAATGAAACTCCGTACAGCCCGTTTTTTCAGCCAGCATCCTGATATTCTCCGCCCTTACCCCACTACCGGGCATGATGATGATGCGGTTGTTGGCGGCCTTGTTTAACTCCGCAATCAATTCCACCCCCTCCGGTGCCGTTGGTTTCTGACCCGAGGTGAGAACCCTTTCCACCCCTATACCTATCAACTGCTCCAGGGCGGCAAAGGGATCCAGACACCTGTCAAAAGCCCGGTGAAAGGTAACACCCAAAGGATAGGCCAGTTCAGCCAGGGCATGGGTTCGCTTGATATCAATGGTGCCGTCTGTATTTAATAGCCCAATCACTACCCCATCACATCCCAATTCCTTGCAGAGCAGTACATCCGCCTTCATAATCTCAAACTCCTCCTGGGTATAAAGAAAGTCGCCTCCCCGTGGGCGGATTATGGGGTAGATCTCAATGGAAAAAGATTCCCGGCATTTCCTGATTGTACCAAGCGATGGGGTGGTTCCCCCTTCGGCCAGGTTGGCGCATAATTCTATCCTGTCGGCGCCTCCTTCCACAGCAGATTGGGTGGTGGTAAAATCGGAAGTAGCGATTTCTATCTTGCTGATCATTTATTAAATATAAGTTTCTCGCAGCGATCGCCAAGTGCAATTCGGCCGCAGCGGCCATTCTCATCCTTGGGTTCGCTGCGAGAAATAACTAAAAATAACTCTTTGCGTTTACCAATTCCTCCACCCCCTCATGCCGCAACGCATAACTGAACCCCGGATGGATGGAATACGCCCCTACTTCACCGTTCTTACTTACCGCCAAAAAAGCCACTTGTATTTGCTTCACTTTCTCCCCTTTTATTTTCACAATGCGTTCGATGATCTTTTTGCAGGCTTGTTCCGGACTTAATCCCTGGCGCATGCACTCCACCACGGAATGGGAACCGGCCACCCGAATTACATCTTCTCCCTGACCCGTAGCGGTGCAGGCCCCCACTTCATTATCTACATACAAACCGGCGCCAATGATAGGCGAATCACCCAATCGGCCACGCATCTTAAAACCGGCGCCGCTGGTAGTGCAACTTCCACTCAGGTTACCCTTTGCATCCAGAGCCACCATGCCGATGGTATCATGGTTCCATTCCCCATTTTCCAATTTGGTTGGAGCAAAAGGCCCATGTCCCTGTTTATTTTCTACATTGATAGCCGGTGGTTTGTACTCCGATTTCTTTAACCAGTTTTCATAGGCCTGTTTGGCCTGGGGTGATAATTCACCCGATTCAAGCGGAAACCCTTCGGCTATCGCAAATTGCTGGGCCCCACTTCCCACCAGCATAACATGGGGCGTTTTCTCCATCACCCGGCGTGCCACAGATATCGGATGTTTGATCCGCTCCAGAAAAGCCACACTCCCACAATTAAAATGTTCATCCATGATACAGGCATCCAGGGTTACATAACCATCCCGATCAGGGTTTGCCCCCAATCCAACGCAACAGTTTTGCGAGGCCTCGGTTACCATCACCCCTTTTTCCACCGCATCCAATGCCCGGCCATTATTCTTTAATACCTCCCAGGCCGCTTTATTTGCGGCCAGTCCCGCATCCCAGGTTGATATAACCACCGGACCGGTCACTGCAGCAGGCGAAGCCTTAAGCTTACCACCTAGTGCCATTCCCACGCTACCTAATAGGGTGCGTAGGAGAAAATTTCTTCTGTCTTGCATGGCAAATCATGATTTTTGTTTCTCGCGGCGATCGCAAAGCATAAGGCGGCCGCTGCGGTCTTACAATACATTGCGATCGCCGAGAGAAATAATATTATCTCGACATAAACTCCCTTAACTTTTTAACGGCATTCCGGTGAATGGCCCGCTGGAAAAAACCCGACCAGCCAAACAATACCCCCTTCCACCCCATAGCCTGGCGTGTCCAGCCATACAAACTAAAGGCATCTGAATGTTCAATGATCTTCCCATCGGCAAACTTCATATAAGCCTTTATACGGTTCACCACCCGCCTCTTGGTTTTTGAAAAAGTATATACAGCCGTCCATTCACAGGTACCATACTCATCGGCCGATTCCGGGTCCGAAAACTCTACGGATAGGTCCTTACTGCTTTTCAACAGCATTTCCCACATGGCCCGCACCTGACCGGCATTCAACAACCCAAATACCGGGTCACTAAAAACCGCCTCCTCATGGTAACAGGCCTGCATGGTCCGGTAATCTCGTTCCTGAAAAGCCGTATAAAACCGGCTCATTAGTAATTCATTATCATTCATGCCGAGAAATTACGGGTTTCGCATGAAATATCGCCAACCTTGTCCTGTCAATCTTGTTATCCTTCTGACAATCTGACCCAAAAGCGGGTTTGGAAATAAATTTGATGTTTAAACATTGATTTATTACCTTTACATTCAAATCACCCAAAAATGAGAATAGAAATCATATCCGGCAGCGCCCGAACAGAGAGTGTCACCCGTCGTGTAGCCATTCATCTTTTGCATGAGTTAAAACTAAAAAGCGGGCATGATATCGGTCTGATTGACCTGCGTGAATGGAGCCACCTGCCCCAGGTTCAACATGTATTTTCCTCTATTGAAAAAACACCTGAGGAGTTCAGGCCCCTGGCTGAGCGTATCTTTCAGGCGGATGCCTTTATCCTGGTTACCCCTGAATATAATGGCAGCTACTCCCCTGCTCTCAAAAACCTGCTGGATCATTTCCCCAAGCAAAGCCATAAGGCGTTTGGGGTAGTGACGGCATCCACCGGTGCCATGGGTGGCATGCGGGCCTCTCAACAGTTGCTGTTATTGGTTCCTGCCTTGTTTGGCATCGCCTCTCCGTCCATGCTAATCACGCCATTTGTGGATAAGAAGTTTAGCGAAGAAGGAGAATTGGTGGATCATGCATTCCAGCGAAATGTAGATGGCTTTTTAAGTGAATTCCTTTGGTTGGCGGAGGCCATTGAACACCAGCAACAAAAAAATCAAGTACAATCAATTCAACAAAAATGAACACCATATATCATGCCGCCGACTCGCGTGGCAAAGCAGACCATGGATGGCTGAAGAGTTTTCACACGTTCAGTTTTTCCTCGTACTATAATCCGGAAAGGGTCCATTTTGGCGCCCTCCGTGTACTGAATGATGACACAGTAGCCCCCGGCATGGGTTTTGGCACCCATCCTCATGATAATATGGAGATCGTGTCCATCCCATTGTCTGGTGACCTTCAACACCGTGACAGCATGGGCAATGTGGCCGTTATCCGCGAAGGGGATGTACAGGTGATGAGTGCAGGCACCGGTATCCGTCACTCAGAAATGAACCATAACCGGGATAAGGAGGTGCAATTCCTTCAGATCTGGGTCATCCCCGAAAAGAAAAATGTGGAGCCCCGGTATGACCAGCAGAATTTTTCCCAGGCCGACAAAATCAATAAATGGCTGACAGTGGTTTCTCCTATAGGCAGCAGTGATGGCGGTGTACAGGTACACCAGCAAGCCTGGTTTAGCCTGTCAAAATTGGAAGCCGGCAAAAAGCTCTCTTATACCTTACATAATCCGGCCAGCGGACTTTACCTTTTTCTGTTAGAAGGTGAAGCAGAAGTGGCGGGTCAGGCATTGAACCGTCGCGATGGAATTGGAATCACCGGGACAAATGAGATTGAGATATCCAGCCTTGCTGGCGCCGACCTCTTATTAATGGAAGTTCCTGTTTAAATTAGAGTCATGAACAATCAACGAAACATTGAAGCGATCATTTCCCCTCCCCCGCCACATATGGTGGGAAATGGGTTCAGGGTGCATAATTTTTTTCCCAACAGCCGTTTTATCGACAAGAAACGGATGAGTCCCTTTTTCCTGTTGGACTATAATTCAAAAGTGGATTTTTCACCCAGTCCCGACCCACGTGGCGTTGGCGTTCACCCCCACCGGGGATTTGAAACGGTGACAATTGCCTATCATGGCCGCATTGCCCACCACGATAGCGCGGGGAATAGCGGGGTGATCGGTGAAGGGGATGTGCAATGGATGACGGCCGCCTCTGGGCTTCTTCATAAAGAATACCACGAGAAAACATACAGTGAATCCGGTGGGCCATTTCAAATGGTCCAGCTTTGGGTGAACCTGCCCGCCAGGTATAAGATGAACCCTCCTAAATACCAGGAGATACTCCGGAAGAAAATGGGTAAACATGTATTGCCTGGTGACCAGGGCGAGGTGGAAGTGATTGCAGGAACCTATCAGGAAACGCAGGGACCGGCCTCTACCTTTACACCCATGCATGTGTATAACCTCCGGTTGAAAAAGGGGGCCCGTTTACCATTGTCATTTCCGCAAGCTTTTAACACCGGCTTACTCATCATTGAAGGCAGTGCCAGGATCAACAACCAGGAGGCGGGAACCGATCATTTTGTTTTATTAAAAAATGACGGGGAATCCTTTGAAGTGGAAGCCCTTGAAGACATGGTAGCCCTGGTGCTTTCAGGCGAACCCATTGATGAACCGATTGTGGCCTATGGCCCCTTCCTGATGAATACCTGGGATGAGGTTGAGCAAGCGATCGATGATGTAAATAAAGGTAAATTCGGAGTACTCGAAGATTGACATTACTGATTTAAGTTTCTCGCAGCGTTCGCGAAGAAGCGCTGCGAGAAACAACGAAATAATAACTATATTCGGGCACCAAATCCCACCTTGCCATGAGTATGGTTGATTCATTTGAAAAGATCCCTGTCCATATCTTCCCAGACCTCAAAAAAGGTTCTCATTATGTGGCCCAACTGATCGCCGACCTGATCCGCAAAAAGCAGTCGGAAGGTAAACAATGTGTGCTGGGCCTGGCCACCGGCTCCACCCCCAAGACGCTTTATGCCGAGTTGGTGAGAATGCACCGTGAAGAAGGCCTGAGTTTTAAGAATGTCATCAGTTTCAACCTCGATGAGTATTATCCCATTGACCGGGAAGCCATGCAGAGTTATCATCATTTCATGCACCGCTACCTGTTCAACCACGTGGATATGGATCCGGCCAATATACACCTGCCTGATGGTGAATTGTCAAAGGAAGAGATAAAAAAACACTGCCTGGAATATGAACGGATGATCGAAGAAGCCGGAGGTATTGACCTGCAAATCCTGGGGATTGGGAACAATGGACATATCGGGTTTAACGAACCCGGATCAGGTCTCTATTCCAAAACCCGCATGGTTACCCTGGATACATCTACCCGCCTGGCCAACGCGTACGAGTTTGCCAACATCTCGGAAGTTCCCCGCCTGGCCATTACCGTGGGTATCAGCACCATCATGAAGGCAAGACAGATCGTATTGATGGCCTGGGGCCCGGGTAAAGCGCCTGTGATTCAAAAGGCCTGTGAAGAAGATGATACCGAACAGGTTCCCGCTTCATTGCTCCAGAACCACGATGATGTGAGGTTTGTGATTGATGAGGCCGCCTCCGCCGAACTGACCCGCTTCAAATCACCCTGGCTGACCGGAGAATGCGAATGGACGCCAAAAATGATCAAGAAGGCGGTGATCAATATGGCTCTAAAATTAAAGAAGCCGGTTCTTTCCTTAACCAATAATGACTATAACGAATATGGACTTGGCGATCTGATCGTGGAGAAAGGCGATGCCTATGAAATTAATCTCCAGGTGTATTACCTGCTACGCGATTCGATCACAGGCTGGCCTGGGGGAAAACCCGGTGTGGTGATACCAGCACACCCGGAAAGAAGCGAACCTTATCCTAAAAGATCTGTGATTTTCTCCCCTCACCCCGATGATGATATCATCAGTATGGGTGGAACCTTCCAGCGGTTGTTTGACCAGGGACATGATGTGCATGTGGCCTATCAGACTTCCGGCAATATTGCCGTCACGGATGAATTTGTCACCCGGATGCTGGATTTCGCCGTTGGTTTTGAAGAACTCTCCGGTATCGATACAGAGAAATCGGCGGGTATCCTCAACAATGCCCGTGAATTTATCCGCAATAAAAAGAAAAACCAGGTTGACACAGCCGAGGTAAGGGCCATCAAGGGTCTTATCAGGCGTTGTGAGGCCAGGGCCACTTGTCGCTATGTTGGTCTTCCTGACAAGAATATCCATTTTCAGGACCTGCCATTTTATGAAACCGGTACGATTGAGAAAAAGCCTATGGGGGAAGAAGATGTTCAACTTACCATGGAACTGCTTCGGAAAATCAAACCCCAGCAGGTCTTTTGCGCCGGTGATTTTGCCGATCCGCATGGCACCCATATTGTTTGTTTCAATGTGGTGCTGGAAGCCCTGAAACGCCTCAAATCAAGTGGCAGCGACCCGTGGATACAAGATTGCTGGCTTTGGTTATACAAGGGAGCCTGGCAGGAATGGAATATTGAAGAAATTGAAATGGCCATTCCCATGAGTCCCGACCAGGTGATGAAAAAGCGATTTGGCATCTTTATACACCAATCTCAAAAAGACATGGTTCCCTTCCAGGGAAGTGATGACCGGGAATTCTGGCAACGCGCGGAAGAAAGAAACGCGGCTACCGCTAAATTATACGCTGATCTTGGATTGACCCACTATGCCGCCATGGAAGCTTTTGTACGCTGGCATTACTAATAGCATACAGGAATTACCGATTCAAATAAGGGCGTTCTCCAGCGCGTACCTGGTGAGGTCAGCATTCGTCTTCATCCCCATTTTCTCGAGGATTCTGGAGCGATAGGTGCTGATGGTGGTGGCGCTCAGGCTGAGTTGCTCGGCGATTTCAGAGACCGATTTCCCTCCGGCAATCATCTTAAACACATCAAACTCCCGGTCACTCAAAAACTCATGCATTTTCTTTTGGGAATCGTAGCCAAGCGCGTTGGCCAGTTTTTCGGCAATGGAAGGAGTTATGAATTTTCGCCCAAGCCGGATGGTTTGAATGGCCCGGATCAGGTCATCATGTACTGTATCTTTATTGAGGTATCCGGAGGCGCCTGCTTTTAATACCCGCAAAGCATATTGGTCTTCGGAATGCATGCTCATGATGAGCACGGGAAGTTCGGGTTTGATTTGTTTGATTTGTTGAAGGGCTTCCAGTCCGCTGCGGCCAGGCATGGTGATATCACAAATAACCACATCCCATTCCTTCTTGATGATATTTTCTATCAAGGTCTCCACATCGCCCGCTTCCCCAAACACAGCGGAGGGATACTCTTCGGAGATGAGTTGTTTAATTCCCTTTCTAACGATGGCATGATCATCGGCAATAATAATACGAATCATCCTTCTGTTTTGTGACTGGCATGAACCATACCGTGAACCGGTACTACTATCCGGATGCTGGTACCTTTACCCCTGGTGCTGGCAATTTCAAAGCCACCCCCCAGCATTTTAGCCCTTTCGCGCATGCCTAAGATACCCAATGTTTTCTTATTTTCAATATTTGCCGTCGCAAAACCTTTGCCATTATCCGATATTGTTAGTTCCAGGTTGCCCCTGTCATCGCGTAAAACTACGTTAACCTCTGAAGCCTGGGCATGTCGGGCGATATTGGTGAGTGATTCCTGATAGATACGAAACAACCCGTTTGATACCTTGGAAGGCAGCTTGATATCCTGCCAATCAGACTTGAAATGAATCTGAATTCCCACTTTCCGCTGAAACTCCTGGCTATGCCATTCCAGGGCCGCCACCAGCCCCAGATCGTCGAGCATACTGGGTCTGAGTTCAGAAGATATTTTTCGGACAGTCTTAACCGTAGTATCAATCAGTTTCAACAGGCTCTGAAGTTTTTCCCGTATTACCTCATCATCCGTATTTAACCGTTTATATAACCAGGAAACATCCATTTTTAATACGGTCAGTTGTTGTCCAAGTTCATCATGTATTTCCCTGGCCACGTGCATACGTTCTTCCTCCCTGACGTTTTGCAGGTGACCGGTAAGTTCCCGGAGTTGTTCTGACAAAAGCCGGTGTTTTTCCTCACTTTCCCGCAGGCGTTCTTCACTCACTTTTCGCTCGGTAACGTCCGACATGGAGCCCAGTATTTTGGTCAACTGACCATCTTTATGGTAAAAGAACACCCGGTCATTAACATACTTATAGGTGCCATCCGCAACCCGGAATTTATACTCCCGTTCCCAATAGGAATAGTTATGATCTATCGCATAATGAAAATCATTGACGATAGATTCCCGTTGGTCGGGATGGATCCTGTTCTCCCATTCTTTCAGTTCGAGCGGGGGCAGTTCGGGGTTATGTCCGTAATACTCATAGTGTTTCAGGTTCCACCAGGTGGTATTGGTTGCAACATCCTGTTCCCAGAGGGCATCGTTGGTAGCCACGGCGATCTGTTCATACCTTTCCTTAGCCACCAGGATCTCCTGTTCGGCTTTTTTCCGGTCGGAAATATCCCGCACAAATCCAATGATATAGTTTTTATCCCCGATCTTAATAAGGCTGGTCTTGATCTCCACGGGGAAGACGGTTCCGTCTTTTCGCCGGTGGGAAGTTTCCAACCTGACAGGCTGGTTGGGTTTTAATTCCTGCCAGAAGGAGGATAATTTATCCCAACTGGTAAAGTCGGCATCCAGTTCGGTAACCTTCCTGTTTTGAAGCTCCTGGAAGGTATAACCCGTTTGGAATGTTGCCACCGGATTGGAATCCACAATTCGTGCTTCGATTGGGTCACAAAGGTAAACGGCATCGGGGGCCTGTTCGATGATGGATTTCAACCGGGCTTCGCTTTCCGTCAATTTCCTTTGTGATTCGCGGATCTTTTCTTCCGCTTTAATGCGGTCGGTTATATCCGTCAGGGTACCGATAAACCCGGCCAGTTCGCCATTCTTATTATATAGTGGCACCACTTTCCCGGATACCCATGCCAGTTTGCCCGATGGATGTACCACCCGGAATTCTTCGATTGATTCAGATTGTTTGCCAAACCAGTTTTGCACCACCCGATCATGATCCTCGGCATGAACCACTTTGTCCCAACCTTTCTTTAATAGCTCATCATAGGGTAACCCGGTATAGGAAAGAAAAGCCTCATTGACATAAATGGTCTTCCCGTCCACATCACACTGGAAGATGCCCACCGGGGCATTGGCCGTAAGTGTACGAAAACGGAGTTCACTATTAATGATCTCCTCTTCTGCCTTCTTTCTAACGGAAATATCGCGAATAAAACCAATGACTGTTTGGAAGGAGGTCAGCTTGGCATTGATCTCTATATCCACCGAGCGGCCATCATGCCGGATAAGCTTTCGTTCAAACACTTCGCTTTGATCGGAACGGAGGTTCCGGGGAAAGGGTTGCTCAACGGAAGACTGCCCCTGAATCAATTGCCCAAAGGAAAATCCCAGCAAGACATCTTCGGGATAACCTGTGAGCGTAACCATGCTTTGATTGACCTGGAGGATGCGTCCACCTGGTTCACAGATAACGATACCATCCGAAGCCTGTTCGATCAGTGACCTGTAGCGTTCCTCACTGCGACGTATAGCGATTTCCGCATTTTTTTTCTCGGTGATATCCCGGGCGATAGCCACTACCCTTCCATCCGGCAGAATTTTAGAGTGTAATTCAGTATAAAAACCGGTTCCGTCCTTTCTCCTGATTCGACGTTGATCGGTAACCGATACCCCTTTCCTTAATTCATCAAACCGAAGGGGATTGGATTTCAACTCATCGGCAAACAAGAAATCGGTGATCCTGAGCCTGCTCACTTCCTCCTTGGCATAGCCCGTATAGCGAAGGGCTGATTCATTAAAGTCAAGCATCCTTCCTTCCTGATCATAAACTACAATAGCATCGGAAGCCTGCTCAATCAGGGTCCGGTATTTAAACTCACTTTGCCGAAGGGCTTCGGAAGCCTGTCGCAAATTGGAAATGTCGCGGGTAATGATATTCGCTCCTTTTATGATACCTTTCTCGTCGTAAATGGGTGAATAATTAACCACCCGCCAATGAAGCTTATCCTCCCATTCCACTTCCAACTCATATTCGATCTTCTCCCCCTGAAATACCCGGTCAAAATTCTCCTTTATCCGTTCCGCTTTTTCAGCAGGCAGGCATTCAATAATATTTGAACCCGGATATATTCTGGTGCCCCAACTCTTGAAGAGGTTCTCGTGGGCCGATTCATTGATCAGTGTAACAGTATAGTTTTTATCGATCACATAATAATCATCCGCCATACTGGCCATGATCTGGTGAAGGTTCTCCCGGTTTGATGTTAATTCCGCTGTACGGATGTCAACCAGCTCCTGCAACTCCAGCGGGCGTTTGGTTACATAATAGGTGAGTAAACCAACAAAAACGGACAAAAAGAAACCCAAAACGATCAGGGGTATCAGGCTTTGAAAAAGTTGGGAATGGACGGGCGCGGCCGATAGGATCCATTCGCCTTCACTGACCATAACCTTGGCGGTCACTTTATCCTGTGATATTTTGGGAGCCGGAAGGAAACACTCCTCCTTACCGGTTAAGGGATTTACCTTGCATAATTGATAATAAAAGCCATTCTTTCCAGTGGGATCAATACCTGCAGCCATCAAAAATTGATCAAATCGGATAACCGCTGCCGAAAAACCCCAGAATTTTCCGCCATGGTAGATCGGTAAACGCCCAATAACTCCCACTCCACCCTGACGCAGATTCAGAGGGCCGGCAAAATACAACCTCCGTTCTTCCTTTGAACGAATGGCTTCTTCCTTTCTTAAAGGATCAGACAGGATATTGTATCCTATCACTGCTTCATTTCCCTTTACCGGATAAACATACCTGATGATCCCATCCGGTACCAGCTCAAGGGCGGAGATGTGTTGATTGGACTGTATCAGGGAGGCCGCTACCGAATCGAAGTGTTGTGGAACGCCGTTATTGTCAATGATAAATGTGAGTGCCAGGGTGGCGGTAAATGTTTTCTCCATTACCTGCTCCAACTGGTTACGCGCAAAAAATAGCGCATCTTCAGCCCGGTCACGGTTTTCTGATTTTAGGATTTCATACCGAAGAAAAATAAGGGAAGAAGTCAGCACCAGAACGAGCCCAAAGGCAATAAGGCCACTAAAGGCGGGTCTTTTTAAAAACCAGGCGGTAATCTTCGCAAGCAGCGAGGCTCTTTTCAAGGTAGGGTTATCCATGGACTGAATACAAAGATTACCAAAAAAAAGGATATGACTTTCTAAAAGCCCTTAGAAACCGTTGTGATTCATAAAATTGATCAATACAGCGGAGTTCTTCATATTCAGTTTCTTAAGGATATTGTAGCGGTGTACTTCCACGGTTTTCAGGGAAAGGCCGAGTTGGGAGGATATCTCTTTGGAGGATAATCCGTCTTTGATAAACTTGACCACTTCCAGTTCGCGTTTGGAGAGTACATTGATGTCAGGGCTGGCATCGGTTTCAAACTCGCGGTGGCTAAGCACTTCCTTGATCTCTTCACAGATGTAGGTTTTGCCGTGGTACACTTCGAGGATGGCGTGGATAAATTCCTCGCGGGAGGAATTTTTGGTTACATAACCCTTCCCACCCAGTTTGAACAGGCGTTTGGCATAGGCAGGCATGGAATGCATGGAAACTCCGATCACTTTTACTTCAGGTTGGGCGGCCAGTATCTTTTCGGCAGCCTCAAACCCGGACATGGTTCCCATATTAATGTCCATTAGGATAATGTCTGGTTTTACAACGAGGGCCTGGTCAACAGCTTCTTCACCTGAAGAGGCAATGGCTACCACATCAAATCGGGAGTCGGAGGTGAGCATGAAGGACCATGCATCACGGACCAGTTTGTGGTCATCAGCGAGGAGGATTGAAATTTTATCCATAGACTTCAGGTTTTACTCGTACAAAAGTCCAACCTATTCCCTTAATAATTTGTAGTGGGTGGGGGTAAAAATTGTAGTAGTTTGGCTACATGTTTCTACCTAATAAATTGAACAACGAATGGCCAGGGTCTCCCGCTAAATAGGCAAACAACTCATTTTCATTTATTTATAACAAGCCGGCGGGAATAAAAAAAGCCGCCGGAAATTGATTCCGGCGGCTTGGTGACCCCGTCAGGATTCAAACCTGAAACCTTTTGATCCGTAGTCAAATGCTCTATTCAATTGAGCTACGGGGCCATTTTGTGGGGTGCAAAAATAGGGGGAAATGCATTAATAACCAAAGAAAGTCGGGTGTTTGGTAGGAGGTCTGAATTCTAAAGTCGGGGTATTAACTTCGGACTTCCGGCCCCCAACCTCGGACTCCCGACTACTGACCCCGACTCCCTCCCCTTAACTATCTTTGAAAAATGAAGATCCAACTCTGGGCCATTGGCAAAAACCATGAGCCTTATGTTAAAC
>JAYRZH010000040.1:0-23935 GCA_041916555.1 Chitinophagaceae bacterium
CAGCCGTATCAAAAGGAACGGTTGACCTGAGGGTGATCGACAATACAGGCAAAGTGGTGCTCACACAAAAGGCCACTATTTACGAAGGAAACAATTCCATCAGTATCAATAATCTAAACAGGTTGCAACCGGGCGTGTACACATTGCAGATGATAGACGAAACGGAAGTAAGTACCTGCAAATTTTCAATCATTCGATGACGATTCAGCTGAATCATGCTCAGGTTTAATAACCTGCGGGGTGCCTTGTCTAGGGCGCCCCTTTTTCTTTCTAATAAATGGCTAAATTAGTGGCAGCGTAACAAACTGACTGGCTATGTCAAACTGGAAAGAGAAGATCAAATCAACCAGGTGGGTGAAAGCATTGGTCTATATAATTGTGGGTTTTTTTTCTTATCCCGGTCTAGTATGGGTCAACCGGCTCCGGATCTTTGGTACCGAGCATCTCAAGAAACTTCCCCGGGGAAATGTGTTGTTTGTCAGCAACCACCAAACCTACTTCGCCGATGTGATTACCTTTCTCCATATCTTTTGTGCTGTAAAATGGGGAAAGACCGACAGGTTGGGAATGCCATACTACCTGCTTAACCCCTTTACCCGTGTCTATTATGTGGCTGCCGAGGAAACTATGAAAGGTAGCTGGATCAGCCGGCTGTTTACCCTGGCAGGGGCCCTAACGGTTAAAAGGACCTGGCGGGAAGGAGGCAAGGAAGTTCGCAAGGGACTTGACCCCTCCGATACCCGGAAGATTGAAAGGGCCCTCAAGGATAACTGGATCATTACCTTTCCACAAGGTACCACCACACCCTTTGCCCCCGGAAGAAAAGGCACCGCACTCATCATCAAATACCATAAACCCATAGTGATCCCTGTAGTGATCGAAGGATTTAGCCGGGCATTCAATAAAAAAGGATTGAAGTTCAAAAAACCAGGTACAAAATTATCCGTCACCTTTAAGGAACCTTTGCCCATCGATTTTGAAGCCCCAGCTGAACTCATACTGGAACAAGTAATGGATGCGATTGAACAAAGTAAAAAATTCAGGCCTGAGTTATAGTGAATTACCGCAGAGAACATTTCCCTACTTTACAAACAACGCTTTCAACTCCGCGGCGTCATCCGGTTTCATCTTGCCACCAAGGATCAGCCTGATCTGTCGTCTGCGAAGAGCTCCCTCAAACAACTTTTTTTCCTCCTCGGATTCAGGGGTCAGTCCCGGGACAGGACGTGGTTTCCCATTAGGGTCAAGGGCTACAAATGTATAATAGGCTTCGTTGCTTTTGTATTTGTATTGCTGGATCGCATCTTCTCCCCACACATTTAAGTGCACTTCCATGGACGAATTAAAAGCCCTGGAAACTTTGGCTTCAATATGCACCACATTTCCCAGTTTGATCGGCGCTTCGAAGGAAATATTATCTACAGAGGCGGTTACCACCGGCGAACTACAATGTTTCATAGCCGCCAGGGCGGCGGCAATATCCATCCAGTACATCAGTCGGCCTCCCATCAGGTTTCCAAACGTGTTGGTGTCATTGGGTAAAACCAGTTCGGTCATGATGGTCTGGCTGTCAATGGGTCTCTTTTCCCGCATGGTGAAATTTTGAGCAAAATTAGGGGGTTTCCTGCAGCTATGGGGCCTTCTTACACGGTTGTCTTTAATGTGTCCAGGAAGCTTTCAGCCTGGAAGATATGGTTGCGTCGTTTCTCTGCCGGCATTTTATCAAAGGTTTTTACCAGCATGCCCAACCTGGGATTACGGGTAAAGAAATCACGGTGTATATGGAGGAAGCGCCAAAACAAGCCATCCCATTTCTCCTGCCAGGGCCCTTTTTCCCAGTCTCCCATTTTTAATAAATAATTGCTTCCGCTGATATAGGGTTTGGTAGTCATTAAACCGCCATCGGCAAATTGTGACATGCCATATACATTGGGGACCATTACCCAATCATAGCTGTCAATGAACATTTCCATAAACCAGGTGTACACTTCATCGGGGTCAAATTCACAGAGAAGCATAAAATTTCCTAATACCATCAATCTCTCTATATGGTGACAGTATCCGGTTTTCAGGACTCGCTTAATAACTGTATCCACAGGCACAATCCCGGTTTCCCCTGTCCAGAAACTGCGGGGGATCCGGCGGGTATGACCCCAATAGTTTTTTGTTCGCTGCAAGCGGCCTTCCCGTTCATAAACAATCCGGATAAACTCGCGCCACCCGATGATCTGCCGGATAAACCCTTCCAGTGAGGAGAGGGGGATGGATTGGCCTTCTGCAACAGCCAGGGCCCTTTCCACTACGTAATCGGGTCTCAATAATCCGCTATTCAACAACGGTGATATCAGGGAATGATGCAGAAAAGACTCACGGGCCACCATCGCGTCTTCGTATGGGCCAAAACCTGCAAAGCGATGAAGCAGAAAATCTTCCAGCCACTCCCTGGCCGAAACTGGATCGGTAGGGTATATAAAGGTTTTTAACTCACCTGGAGAATGAGGAAAAAACCTATCCACATAGTCCATCGATTCCCTGACAATCTGATCTGTATCAGGGAACCTGATCGGTGGAACAATTCCGTTTTTTGGGAAACGCTCCCTGTTCTCACTATCAAAGGTCCATTTCCCGCCAACCGGGCCCTTCTCCGGATTCAGCAGGATGTTTCTGGATTTTCTTTGCCAGGTATAGAATTCGGTTTGAAAATAGGTCTTTCGTTTTTCAAAATAACTTTCCACTTCTTCCATCTTATTGAGGAAAAGAGGAGAGGGGAAAAACTGAATGGAAACCCCATACGAACCAGCGGTTTTCTTTATCCGGTTTTCCAGCCAGTCATCTGCCAGGTCCATGATGTGCAGCAGGGTAAAACCCTCTTTTGCCAATACCGGGATCAGTTTTTGAATATCGGATAAGGGATCAGTGGCTTCGATGTATCGGGTCTTTGAATTAATGCCAGCAACAGAGGCTTCGAACTTTTTCAGGGTAGCCCGGTGAAAAACCAATTTTTGCTTGTGAAACCTGTATTGCGAGAAAAAGAGGTATTCTTCCACAAGGATCAGTTCATCCGCCCCCTGGAAAAAAGAAGGATCGGGATAGAGTTGATGAGGAAAAACAAGGGCGGCAATTTTCATTTCCATTCAAACAAATTTTAGGGACCATTGTTCTTTCATGAAATCATTTCCATTGCAAACAGTAAAAGGTAAACATATCCTGGTCACCGGGGCAACCGGAGGAATCGGAGGAGAAACCGCCAAGTTATTGGCCCAAAGTGGCGCCATTCTTTACCTGGCAGGTCGGAATGCCAATAAAATCCTGAGTGTGGCTGAAGCCTGCCAGGTTTCTTCTGACCGGGTCTTTACCCTTGATCTTACGCAGGAAGAGGAGGTGGAAAAGTTAAAGGAGGGAATATACCGGCATACCCCCAGACTGGATATCCTTGTACAGGCAGCCGGTGCGGGATTGATCAAGCCTTTTGAACAGTTACAGGTATCTGATCTGAACCAGATGATCGGCGCCAATCTCATCAGCACATTTAATTTGCTTAAGGCATTTTTACCTGAAATGAAGGAGGCCAAACAAGGGTTGATTATTAATATTCCCGGAATTTTAGGCAAGACGCCAATGAGTGGGGCGGCCGCCTATTGCGCGGCCAAGTATGCCCTTACCGGGATGATGCAATGCGTAAGAGAGGAAGTAAAGCGCACCAATATCCGCATCACCAATCTCTATCTGGGCGGGGTTGATTCACCGTTTTGGGATAGTCTGGATCTTCGGGTACAGCGCGACAAAATGATCCAGGCCAGGGAAGCCGCCAGGTCCATCTGGTTTCTTTGTCAGCAACCAGAGAGCGGAGTAGTTGGGGAAATGGTGCTTCAGCCGTTTAATCACCAGGTGATCTGACAATTATTACTGGCTTTGAAATTGTCAAATTTTTAGGATTCACATCCTCTTTTCTTTCCCTACCTTTCGGCCTAAATATACTGCTTATCAAAAGGCCTATCCTTTATTTAATCTTCTGTCTTTTATTTTCACTTACCCTGGGTGCCCAACCATTATCCGGTACCTGGGAAGGGAAGATCAGGATCAATGATTACAAGGATCAGGAAATGCGTATAGTGGTGGAATTGGTGGAGGATTCATCTGGTCAATGTTCAGGGATGATGTACCTCCGCGGTTTTGAGAAGAACACAGTCATTGGTTGCGATTACCTGGTGGTTGGGTATAGAAAGGATAACCGGGTGAGTTTGTCCTGGGAGAAATTGGTTCGTCAGGTAAACCTGAATACCGAAACCTGCGGATGGCTGCGGAATATGACCGGTGTAATCAAAACCGGTGATGGTGTACCGGTTCTGGAAGGAAACTGGATGAGCCTTAACTTTTCCTCCAGTCATTTTACCGCTACCCGAAACAGCGAGGAAGTATCCAGTTCAACCCTTGAAGAATTGGAGAAATTTGCCAATGATTTATTTACCTACTTTGAAAACAACGGATATTACCTGGCACCTGCTGAACGGAAATTTGACAGCATAATTTCCATCCAAACCGATAGTGCGGAACTGGCCCTGGAAATAAGGTCAAAATCCAGTCGCAACGGTGATTCCGTTTCCATTTACCTTGATGGAGAAAGGGCTGTGTCCTCGCATGATTTTTCAAAAACCCCGCTTCGGTTAAGGATCCAATTAGCGGATTCATCCACCACCAGCCTGGTCCTGGTCAATGAATCCCTCCAGCGGAACACCCTGAAACTAACCCTTAGCTGGTTGGAGAATGGGCTTCGCAAAACCCTGGATATCCAACCCAGCCATAGCCGTAATTCGGTAATTTATATACGCCGGCGAAAGGTCAGCGAATGAACTTTTCATTTCTCCTATATTTGCACCATTAACGACTGTTAGCATGGAGCATCACCCGACCATCTCATTTGATAATACCGAACTGGCCTTTCATTATAAGTCTGACAAAGAACTAAAGAAAGCACATTTCCTGTTTTCCATGATGGGTAAACCCTGGATCGTTAAAGTGGGTATTGGCATTACACCCGGATTGATCCATTGGAATATTCCCTTTGTAAAACCCATTGTAAGAAATACCATTTTCAGGCAGTTTGTTGGCGGGGAAACGCTGGAAGAAACCGCGACGGTTGTGTCTAAACTTGGGAAATACAAGGTTCAGGTCATCCTTGATTATGGGGTGGAAGGGGGAGAAGATGGAGAAGAAGGGTTTGATCTATCCTGCGAACAGTTTATCCGCGTTATAAAATACGCCTCCTCCCAGGTAAACATTCCCTTCATGAGTGTAAAAGTTACCGGGCTGGCCCGTACGGGTTTGCTGGAGAAACTGGATACCATGATGCATGCCTCGGAGGGTTCATTGATGAAAAGATACCTCAAGGCTGTAGAGGACCTGCCTGCCTCTGAAAAAGAGGAATGGCACCGGGTAAGGCACCGTTTGATGCGTATTTCCCAAACAGCGGCTGATGCCGGTGTAGGGGTCCTGATCGATGCGGAGGAAACCTGGATCCAGGATCCCGTTGACGCCCTCACCATCCTGATGATGGATACCTTCAATAAGGAAAAGGCGGTGGTTTACAATACCACCCAGCATTACCGGCATGACCGGCTTGCATTTTTGAAAGATTCCTATGAGGCGGCGTTGGAGAGAAAATTTATTCTGGGTGCCAAACTGGTTCGCGGTGCCTATATGGAAAAAGAAAGGGAGCGTGCCAAAGAAAATGGGTATCCTTCCCCAATTCAACCGGATAAGGAAAGCACAGACCGTGATTTTGATGATGCCGTTCGTTTTTGTGTTGACCATCTTGATCGTGTTGCCCTGATTGTAGCCTCCCATAATGAATACAGCAACCTGTTGACCACCCAATTGCTACAAGAAAAAGGACTTCCCCTTAATCATCCTCATGTTCATTTCAGTCAATTATACGGCATGAGCGATAATATCACTTTTAACCTTGCTCATGCGGGGTGTAGCGTTAGCAAGTATCTTCCATTTGGACCTATCGGCGATGTAATACCTTACCTCATGCGACGTGCCCAGGAGAATACCTCCATCGGTGGGCAAACTGGTAGAGAGCTGGGGTTGATTAGCAGGGAATTGAGGAGGAGAGGGGGGAGGTGAATGGTATTAGGTTTTAGGTTTAAGGTATAAGGTTATAGGTAATAGGTGGGATTTTGATGTTGGATTTAATAAGGTAAATTTGCTACCATATTTCACAACCCTCATTCCTCAATCCTTATCCTCATTCCTCAATCCATATCCCTATTCCTCAATCTTCATCCTTAATTTCTCCTTTCAAATATTCAGTAGTTTCTTCAGCCTGACCAGGTAATCCAGTTCGGGGTGATTGATTTTTCTGACACTTTCCGCGATATGTCTTGCGCTGTTAAAGATTCGTTTGCGTGTATCGGTGTCTATTTCTCTTTCGTATTCGGTGAAGTAATTTTCAAATGACTGGTAGGCTACTTCAGCGGATTCATAATTATCTTCCATCGTGTCGAACTCAAACTGGATCACAAAGGCCCTGTCTGACCCAAAACGATCGGTGCTTTCGTCGTAATGTTTCCAGCTATATTGAATTTCATCGGTCAGGCTTTTTCTCTCTTCCGGTCTGATTTTCCGGTCAGCCGCGGCAATGGCGTAGAAAAGGTTGCCAAGCTGTTTGTAAAGACGGTTGGTATTGGTCATAAATACCCGGTTTATATGGTGAAAGTTATTCCAGTATTCGGCGGAAGGGACTGAGTTGGGTCAGGTTTTTTTCTGATTTTTATTCCAGGTAAAGCCATTAAATTGCAGGCATGCAACAATACCATTCCCTTCTTCAACATATTCTTGATCATGGCACTGAGAAGGCCGACCGTACCGGAACTGGTACCATCAGTTGGTTTGGATACCAAATGCGTTTTGACCTGGCCCAGGGATTCCCCCTTGTTACCACCAAAAAGGTTCATCTTAAGAGCATTATCCACGAATTACTTTGGTTCCTGAAAGGCGAAACCAATATTGCCTATCTTAAAGAAAATGGGGTTAGCATTTGGGATGAATGGGCTGATGAGAATGGTGAACTGGGGCCAGTTTATGGTAAACAATGGAGAAGCTGGGAAGGGAAGGATGGCAAAGTGATCGACCAGATACGGGATGTGCTTAATCAGTTAAAAAGCAATCCCGACAGCCGGCGCATGATTGTCAGCGCGTGGAATGTAGGGGAACTTCCGGAAATGGCCCTGATGCCTTGTCATACCCTGTTTCAGTTTTATACAGTGCCCGGATTAAATGGAAGAAGAAAATTGTCCTGCCAGTTATACCAACGCAGCGCAGATGTGTTCCTGGGGGTACCCTTTAATATTGCTTCCTATGCTTTGTTGACAATGATGATGGCTCAGGTTTGCGATATGGATGCCGGCGATTTTGTGCATACCTTTGGCGACGTACACATTTACAGCAATCACCTGGAACAGGTAAAGCTCCAACTCAGCCGCGATCCTTATCCGCTGCCCCAAATGAAGATCAATCCCCAGGTGAAAGATATCTTTGGTTTCACTTTTAGTGATTTCCAATTGGAGAATTATCAATCACATCCTGCTATAAAAGCACCGGTGGCTGTTTGATTATCCTAATTTTGCCATATGACAGTTTCATTAATCGTCGCGGTTTCCCAAAACAATGTCATTGGCAAAGACAACCGCCTGCCCTGGCATTTACCGGAAGACCTAAAGTACTTTAAGAACACAACCTGGGCCATGCCCATTGTGATGGGGAGAAAAACCTGGGAGTCGCTGGGAAAACCTCTACCCGGACGCACCAATATTGTCATAACCCGGAATAACGGGTTTAAGGCAGATGGAGCCGTGGTGGTCAATTCCCTGGAGGAGGCGGAAAAGATAGCCAGGGAACAGGATACAAAAGAGTTGTTTATTATTGGCGGAGCTGAAATTTTCAATATGGCGCTTCCGCTGGCCAATAGATTATACCTGACCCGGATACATCATGAATTTGAAGGCGATGTGTTCTTTCCACCGGTGGATGAAACCAAATGGAAACTCGTCTTCCGCAGGGATTGCCAGCCCGATGAGAAAAATAAATATGCCTATAGCTTTGAACGCTGGGAGGCCATAGGCTGATCATGGGAAAATGGGTACATACTATAAGGTTTATCTGGAAATACATCACCTATTATTTTTTATCCCGTTCCGGGAAAGGTCATGGGGTTCATTCTCCTTTTGTATTTGATTTTATCATCCATATTCTCAATGACCACACAAGATATCCGGAGTATGAAAGGGTGGAGGCTTTGCGGAAAAAATTAAAGAATGACAACCGCTACCTGGAAGTGGAGGATTTGGGCGCTGGTTCCCTGCATTCCAAAGGAACAAGAAGGTCAATAGCCAGTATTGCCCGTCATGCTGCCAAACCTCCAAAATATGCCCAGCTCCTTTTCCGGATAGCCAGGTATTACCAGGCCAAACAGATATTGGAACTGGGAACCTCCCTGGGGCTGACAAGCTCCTACCTGGCACAGGCCAGCGAAAATAGCAGGTTGCTAACCCTTGAAGGGGCTCCGGAAGTAGCTGAAATGGCCGCTTTTCAGTTTAAACAATGGGGTTTGGAAAACGTATCGGTCATCACCGGTAATTTTGATGATACACTATCTCCGGCCCTGAATGAATTGGGCCGCCCCGACTTGGTTTTTGTTGATGGCAATCATCGGAAGGAGCCAACCATCAGGTATTTCAGGGAAATACTGCGGTATGTCCATCCTGGCACCATCCTGGTTTTTGATGATATTCACTGGAGCGCTGATATGGAGTCAGCCTGGGAAGAAATTCGAAAGGATCCCGCTGTACGTTGCAGTATAGACCTCTTTGCCATTGGCCTGGTATTTTTCCGGGAGGAATTCCGGGAAAAGATTGATTTTTCCATCCGGTATTGAATGATAACTATCATACCCGTGCAACCTAAATTTCGTTACCTTCGGCCCTGGAATTTATCCATATGACGATAGGTATTCTAAAAGAACCCGCACACGAATCCAGAGTCTCCCTTCTGGCGGAAGCGGCCGCCACCCTTATCAAAAAAGGAATCCAGGTAATTGTGGAAGATAATGCCGGAGCCAGGGCATTTTGCACCAATGAGGATTATGGCAAAGCCGGTGCGAAAATAGCCGGTCGGGGAGAAGTGATCAGCGCGGCCGATGTGTTGCTTTCCATTCATGCCCCGGAAGAGGCTGTAGGTTCCACCTTACGGGGTAAGGTACTCATTGGGGTGTACCAGCCGTTGTTTAATATAGAGGCCATGAAGCAATGGGCCGTTTCGAAAATCACCACATTTTCCCTCGATATGCTTCCGCGTACTACCAGGGCTCAGGCCATGGATGTACTTAGCTCACAGGCAAATATTGCCGGGTATAAAGCCGTATTGACAGCCGCGGCAAACTATTCCCGTTATTTTCCCATGTTTATGACCGCGGCCGGAAGCATTGCGCCTGCAAAGGTATTGATACTTGGGGCCGGGGTTGCTGGTCTGCAGGCCATTGCTACCTCCCGCCGTTTAGGCGCCGTAGTGGAAGTATTTGATACCCGTCCGGCCGTAAAAGAAGAAGTAATGAGCCTCGGGGCCAAGTTTATAGAAGTGGAAGGTGCCGCGGATGCCAGCAAAGCCGGTGGGTATGCCGTAGAACAATCAGCAGATTTCATGCAAAGACAGAAGGACCGGATAGCTGAAAGTGCCGCCAAAGCCGATATCATTATCACCACTGCCCAGATACCCGGCAAAAAAGCCCCCATACTTATTACCGAGGAAATGATCGGCTCCATGCGTCAGGGTTCCATCATTATTGACCTGGCCGCCGCTACAGGAGGCAACACGCCATTGACAAGGAACAATGAAACGGTGGTTAGCAATGGAGTAAGCATAATAGGCAATTCCAACCTTCAGGCTACCATGCCATCTGATGCCAGCAAAATGTATGGAAAGAATATCCTCAATTTCCTGGCCCTGATCACAACCAAGGAAGGTAACCTGAATCTTAACTGGTCGGATGACCTGGTTAAGGGAAGTTGCATCACCCATGAAGGGGAGCTGGTGCATGAGCGGGTCAAATAATTTTTATAAAAAAAATCAAGTAAATGGATTCAATACTCGGATGGATCACGGCCAATCAACAGATTATCTACATCGTGGTGTTGATGATCTTTGTTGGCATTGAAGTGATCGGACGCGTACCAAGCGTATTGCATACCCCGCTGATGAGCGGGGCCAACGCCATTCACGGGGTGGTGATCATTGGCGCCATCATCGTCATGGGCAAGGCAGAGCCTGACAATTATGTAGCACTGGTACTTGGGTTCCTCGCTGTGATACTGGGCACGCTGAATGTTGTAGGCGGTTTTGTGGTCACCGACCGGATGCTGGAAATGTTCAAAAAGAAAAAGTAATTCGATTATGGATCTCAATTTACTTACGCTTTGTTACCTGATCGGTTCGATCACGTTTATCATAGGACTAAAAATGCTCTCTAACCCGGCTTCAGCCCGAAAAGGGAATTGGGTGGCGGCTACGGGTATGACCATTGCCATCCTGGGCACCATTTTTCTTTACCGGGATGAATCGGGGAATAAACTTCATAACTACGGATGGATATTTGGCGGCATATTGATCGGTTCCATTGTTGGTACCCTTGCTGCCAAAAAAGTGAAGATGACGGCCATGCCGGAAATGGTCAGCCTGTTTAATGGAATGGGTGGAGCCTGCGCGGCCCTGATCTCTTTTATTGAATTTGAACACCTCGCGAATAATAACTTCACCATCACGATCGAGGAGAGTTATGTGTCCGATACTGTAACGGCTACAGATGTAATGCAGTTGCCGGTTCCCACAGGCATGCTCATTACCATTATGCTGGGTCTCATCATCGGATCGGTTTCCTTTGCCGGTTCCATGGTAGCCTGGGCAAAGCTGAATGGACGCATGAAGGATATCGCTTTCCCGGGTCAACATATTTTTAACCTCTTGTTGCTGGCCGTTATTGTTGGACTGGCTGTTTACCTGGTTGGATGGGTGCCCGCGTCCAGTCATCTTATCTTCTACGGGATTTTTGCTCTGGCACTGATTTATGGTTTGTTCTTTGTTATGCCCATTGGCGGAGCGGATATGCCGGTTGTTATTTCGCTGCTTAACTCCTTTACCGGGGTGGCCGCGGCCTGTGGTGGTTTCTTGTATGATAACAAAGTCATGTTGACCGGCGGTATCCTTGTTGGAGCTGCGGGTACCTTGCTTACCATACTGATGTGTAAGGCCATGAACCGCTCGCTGGCCAATGTACTGATTGGTTCCTTTGGCGGTGGCGCCAAAGCCGCTTCGGGGGGTGCCAAACAACAGGGAAGCTACAAAGAGATCAACCTGAGCGATACAGCGGTGGTAATGAGCTATGCCCAAAAAGTATTTATCGTTCCGGGTTACGGACTCGCCGTGGCTCAGGCCCAGCATGCCTGTCATGAACTGGAAAAATTATTGGAAAGCAAAGGCGTAGAAGTCAAATATGCCATCCACCCTGTTGCCGGTCGCATGCCGGGTCACATGAACGTATTGCTGGCCGAAGCGGATGTGGCCTACGATAAGTTATTGGAAATGGAACAGGCAAATGAGGAGTTTCCGAATACCGATGTGGTGTTGATCCTGGGGGCCAATGATGTGGTTAACCCCGCCGCTAAAAATGATCCTTCCTCTCCCATATATGGCATGCCCATCCTGGATGTGGAATTGGCTAAGGCTGTAATCGTAAACAAGCGAAGTATGAAACCGGGCTATGCCGGTATTGAAAACGATCTTTTCTTTCAACCCAAAACATCCATGTTGTTTGGGGATGCCAAAAAGGTACTACAGGACCTGATCGCGGAGATAAAAAGCATTTAATCGTTGGGAGCAGCCCTACCTAAGGAGTTACTTCATTCTTTGGCCGGACTTCCCGGTTTCCGGGAGGAAGCCTTCCGTCAGGTGCATGAGTTGGCTTCACCACTCACTTCCATTCGGATCAATCCACTTAAGACCAATCAACCATCGCCCATACTTCCTATTGGAGGTCAGGTACCCTGGTCTTCCTATGGGTATTACCTGACTCAAAGACCTTCCTTTACTTTTGATCCTTTGTTTCACGCAGGCACCTACTATGTACAGGAAGCCAGTTCCATGTTCCTGGAGCAGGCCATGAATCAATGCCTTGACCTGTCCCGGCGCTTACGGGTGCTCGATGTCAGTGCGGCACCGGGAGGGAAATCTACCCACCTTCAGTCGCTTTTATCTCCTTCGAGTTTATTGGTAAGCAATGAAGTGATTCGTTCCAGAAGCGGGATATTGTATGAGAACATCCTTAAATGGGGCGCTTCCAATGTGGTGGTGACCAACAATGACCCACATGATTTTTCCAGGCTGGAAGGCTGGTTTGATGTCGTAGTGGTGGATGCACCCTGTAGTGGCAGTGGGCTCTTTCGCCGCGATCCGGATGCCATTGCAGAATGGAGCGAACAGGCAGTACAACTTTGCAGCCAAAGACAACAACGCATTTTGGAGGATATCATCCCGGTATTGAAAACCGGTGGTCTGCTGATCTATTCTACCTGCTCTTATTCAAAGGAAGAGGATGAAGGGATCATGGACTGGTTAAGCAGCCAGGGGAGTTGGGAAAACCTGTCTCTGACACTTGAACCCGATTGGGGAATTATCGAAACCCTGACAGAAAAGGGAAACAAAGGATATCGGTTCTGGCCTGATCAGGTAAAAGGCGAAGGCTTTTTCCTGGCCTGTTTTCGCAAAACGGAAGACACTGGAACGGCTTCTATAAGACCTAAAAAAATAGAACCCTTACCCAGGAAGTTTCGCGAATCACTGGGCCCTTGGTTGGATACCCAGGGACTGGCTCTATGGTCTCATGAGAACATGATCAACGCGATTCATGAAGAGGCATGGGATGAACTGGGTGAATTGTTTTCTTCCCTGAAAGTGGTCAATGCCGGGTTTAAAGTCGGGGAGTGGATGCGTGATAAACTGGTGCCTGATCACGGACTGGCCATGTCCCCCAAAGTATCCCGTCAGGTACCCCGGCTGAACCTGGAAAGGGATCAGTCGGTCAGGTACCTCCAACGAAAAGAAATAACCGGAGGCAACCAGCGCGGATGGCAACTGGTGACCTTTGAGGGACAGGCTCTTGGCTGGGCCAATGTACTCCCCAACCGTGTGAATAACTACTATCCCCGTGAAATGCGAATTCTCCGGGAGGATGAAGGGATTGCCTAATTTTTCCTCATCTTTGCAACCCAAACCCGGATCGTATGAAGAAGATGATTTTTCTTGGATTTTTTCTGGCGATCAGCTTATTAGGTTTCACACAAGGAAACCGTCTTGTAGTCAGGAAAGGCGCGAATGGACTCTATCTGGAGCATACCGTAGCTGCCAAGGAAGGACTCTATTCCATTGGTCGTCTTTACAATGTACATCCCCGTCACCTGGCCGCTTTTAATAGCTGGGATATGTCAAAGGGTCTGGCCATTGGTCAGCTTCTCCAGGTTCCTTTATCCGATACCAATTTCAATCAGCTTTCCCAACGCGGTACCCCGGTTTACTATGTGACTGCACAGGGCGAAGGTCTGTTCCGGGTTAGCCAGATTTCCAAAAAATTAACCGCCGACAAACTCAGGCAATGGAATGGCCTGAAATCAGACAATATCTCTGCCGGTCAGTATCTCATCATCGGATTTCTCAACTCCGACGAATGGGCCAAATACACGCCTGCCGTTACTCCCCAGAAAGAACTGGTCAAAGAAGAAGACATTAAAAGTGAACCACCTCCAACAGTACAGGAATCAGCTACGAATGTAGAGCCTCCCAAAGTGATTCCTCCGCTTCCTGTGGAAACGGAAAAGCCAAAAGTGGATGTAAAACCGGTGGTTACACAAAAGTCGGGTTCAGAAGGTTATTTCAAAACCTATTTTGAACAGCAGACCAAACAACAACCGGTTTCCAAACAACAAACCGTCAATTCAGGGATATTTAAAACCCTCAGCGGATGGCAGGATGGGAAGTTCTATTTGCTGATGGACAATGTACAACCCGGAACCATTGTCAAACTCTCCAATCCCGAAAACGGAAAGGTGGTTTTTGCCAAAGTCTTAGGGGAAATGGCCGGTATTAAACTCAACCAGGGACTTGATATCCGCATCAGCAATGCCGCGGCTTCGGTACTGGAAGTCCCCGAAGCAAATACCGAGAAATTTATTTTGACGGTGGAGTGGTAATAATGGGAGTACCGATTATACTGCCCTGAATCCACGAAGGAATTCCTCCACACCCATTCTTTTCTTTCCTTCCAACTGGAGTTCCAATACCCGGATATACCCATCGCTGCAAGCGAATTTTAATTCCTTTTTTCCGTCTGTATAAAATTCTCCGGGCTGGTGGCTTGGGGGGATGATCTCTTTTTGGGTTCGAAATATTTTACAGGTTTTTGCCTGCATGGTTGTAAAAGCCCCGGGAAAAGGGGATAGCCCGCGAATCAGGTTGTGTACTTCTTCGGTGCTGCGGGTAAAATCAATTCTACAGGTTTCGGTAAATATCTTGGGGGCATGTCGGAGCGAATCCAAGGGAAACTGGTCCTGTGGTTTTTCCTGTAAAGTGCCAGCGGCTAATCCGTCGAGGGTTTTAACCAATAAAGCCGCGCCGATTTCTTTCATCCGGTCATGCACTTCACCGGCTGTTTCATTTTCTCCAATGGGAAATGCTTCCTGTAACAGGATGTCCCCGGTATCAATCTCGTGTTTTAACCGAAAGGTTGTAACACCTGTTTCTTTTTCTCCATTTATAACGGCCCAATTGATCGGCGCCGCCCCACGGTATTGAGGGAGCAGGGAGCCATGCAGGTTCACCGATCCCATCGGGGGCATATTCCATACTATTTCAGGCAGCATCCGAAAGGCCACAACCACCTGGATATCGGCCTGAAGGGCTTTCAATGCTTCCAGAAAAAAAGGATCCCGCAACTTTTCGGGTTGCAGGACCTTTAAACCTTTTTCAAGGGCATATTTTTTTACGGCGCTTTGTTGCATTTGCATTCCCCGTCCGGCCGGTTTATCCGGTGCCGTAACCACGCCTACGATCCTGCCACCGGCCTGTACCAGCGCATCCAGGGAAGCCACCGCAAATTCCGGGGTACCCATGAATACGATTCGCAAAGAGGAGAATAATTTCATTGCGGGACGAAGATACTGGAATTCGCTTTCGGACTGAAGGCTTTGCCTATTTCTTCATATAACCGGTAAAGATTCCCGAGCCGGCATATTCGGCATCGTTTAACCAAAGCACCTTGCCTCCTTTGATATAGGAAAAATAAGCATCGTACTTCCTGGGCTTTCGTTCAATATCCGAAAACCAGATCTGCCAGTCATTGACCATCTTAAATTGGCCTTCACTTTTTGCAGAGGCAAATTGTGTTTGTCCACCATAGGAATTGGCCGCTACCAGGTTCCATTTGTAGGTGCCCGGTCCGGTGAAGTTGAATTCCTGCGAACTGGAATAGGTACTCATGCCGGCACTGGCCCCGGTGTAAACATTGGTGTAGAAGGTGTTGCTGGAAAAATGATCTGCCCAAAGACCACGCAACTCATGTTCCTTTACGCCAAACCGGTTGTAATTATTCATCACTTTTAATTTATCCCATACATTCAGTTCGGCATTTTGCAAACCCACGATATTAAAGCCAAACTCGCGGGCAAAGGTGGCTTCATCCGGGGTCACGACTTCCATCCATACCGTATTCCCTTTCTTAAAGAGGGCAACAAAGACCTGGCGACCGGTGCTGTTTTCAGTCAGATAGGCCTGGCAGAAATAGGCTCTTTCGTAATCGAGCATGTTGGGTCCCACCTGGTAGTTCTGAATCTGACTATAACGCGGAGCCACCAGGGTATTCCAGGCTGCCGCACACATTTTATCAATATCGGTATTGGGCGATTGAACATTGGGATTGGGATAGTGAAGCAGGATCTTAACCGATCCTTTGACCACTTCCACCCAGTCCTCCTTGGCGGTACTTACCCAGCCATTGTCAAAACGGGTTTCGGTAAAGCCGGAGTTGTTCAGGGTTTGTCCATCCGAAGTGGGAGTAGAAACCGGCTCCTGGGTTGGAGCCGGTTCATTGTTTGCAGGGGGCACGGTATTTTGAACAGGTTCATTATTGACCGGGTTCTCATTGGCCGGAATATTTTCCATTCCTCCGCCACCGGTACCGGGGTCATTCACTTCCATTGGAGCGACATTCAGGGCAGGTGCCTGGGTGGGTTCACCAAAATAGAGACTGGATTCTTTTTTATCCATGGAAAAATAAGCCATCAGGTAACGGCCTTCTTTCTCCAGCCACACAAACTTATCATCCCCATCTACGGGATACAGATTCCATCCTTGTTGGGCCAGTTGATCTACCAGGGCATCCGCATTGAATTGGGAAACGGCAACCGGCGGGAGATACAATATCTCCACCGGACCGATATCGGTACCGGCTTTTTTACTTTCCATTTCCAGCAATACACGCGCGGCCGTCACCATCAGAAATCGTTTGTCCTGTTTGCTATTGGCAGGCAGCGTGATACCCGACATGGCGGATTGTGAAACCGGATCCACTTTTTTCTGTCCCCAGGCGGGCACTATACATACCAGCAGGATGGGGAGGAATAGTTTTTTCATCATTGCGGTAAGCGTTTTAATTGGGCATGAAGGCACCTACGTTTTGAAACTGTCCGTTGAACTGCAAGCGCAAGCGTTGCTGATTTTTCTGCAGCAGGACCCCAACGCTATTGTACTGTATCTGTCTGGTTTCAATCGCATTGTTCTGGTCACGGAAAGTGAGGGTGATGACCGCACTGCTCAGGTTCCAGGCATCAAAATCAAGGAAGATGGGTTTGGGTTCAAAGAATATATCCACATAACCACCAGACTTTATAAATTGATCAATGGATACTTCTTCATAAGGCAAATTGGGCGAAATTTGGAATCCCATGTCATTGGTGCTTCTGAATTCGATATTCCCATTTATGTTTTCACCCAACATGCGCTTGTTGCCGTTGTATAGTTCAACCTGCACATTCGAACCTTGCTCCTTGTTATCCTTGCCAGTTACCATGGTAACATTTACATCGGTCAGCCGGTAGGCGGAGGAGGAGGGAAGACATTTTCGTACTGTGAATTTATCGGTGGCGGTTTCAATGCCAAGGATATTACCCTTCATGTCCATAAAGGAATAGGAAATCGGCTGGGCACTCTGGTAATTGCAATTGGAAAGCAGGGTCATGATCTGCTCCTGCAATTTGTCTGTGGAGAAAATGGTGGTGTTCATCGGTCCGCCGATCACATACACATTCGCGGTAGTGGAGGCGGCACTGGAATTCTTTAAGTAGTTAAAGGTCGCGGAGGCATTGGCCGACACACCTTTTCCGCTGTCTGCGCCAAAGCTGGCCATAAAATCAACCAGGTCTTTGTTGGTGTTCAGCGTGATCTCCAGGTTAGCTAGTACCCTGGCCCCATAGGTCACACTCTTGATGGCCATCAGGTTCTGATTCGAGGTTTCGATGCTTTTATCGGAGAAAAAGCCATTGGCCGGTACGGAAGTGGTCAGGGTATACAAAGGTTTAATGGCGTCAATGGTCAGGTAGAATTTCTTTTCCTTGGAACTTACCTGGAATCCACCGGAGGCTTTAAATCCGGCATATCCACCGCTGGCGTTCAACTTGATGGACAGATCGGCATCATTGTCTGATGTAAATACCCGGTATTGAATATTGGCACTACCGGTAGTGGTGGAAAAGGGACGGATGAGGTTGGCGATCTCATTGTTGATATTGGTCATGGTCGGATTGGCCACGTCCTTGTAAGTGGCACCCGTACTATTCGCCAGGTTATCAGTGGCAATGGTAATGGGGTTTCTGCCCTGCTCCAGCGGCCGGAAATTACCGGAGAAAAAATTGGAGAAGGCATAGATCGCACCCGGAAAAATATGAATGGCCTGTTGATTGTAGTTCACATTCATAAAGGTGGTGCTCATGGCATTGATGTTCTTCACTTCCGAAACACATTTATCAGTTCCGGATGTTTCTTCCGTACGACTGCTGACGGTTTCTTTGATCACACCGCCAAGGTTATTGTTTACATTCTGAGGATTCTGCCGGATCGTGGTATATAATCGGCCTCCATCCGGCTGGGTGTACACATGGGTGGGATTGGTAAAGGAGGCATTTCCCTGAATCACCGTGCCGATCACCCGGGGAGGGGTATTGCTCACCTGCTTGATCGGTTTGGTGGTGGTGGTCGCCGCCGGTTTTTGTACAGTTCGTTGAAATTGGGAATGGGCCTGGTAGGCCGTTAAACCCCATATCAACAATAAGCCAAGGATCCTTTTCATGATTTTGTTTTTTTGGTGAATGATTGCCCGAAAGTAACCGCGGGCAATAGCTCCGGCACTCCCCGAAAAACAGGAGATTTCAAAAACGGCCAAAAATCATGGAAAAAGGGGAGGCGGCTTAGGGTTGCATCATTGTTTATTTGTATAATGGGGGATAATCTCTATTTTTCTTTATGAAATTTATTATTCCATTTCTTGGTCTTTTATTTGTTTTTGGGACCCGGTTGCCGGCCCAGGAGCAATTAAACAAGGACAGCCTCCTTCGCCTTCTCCCTTCCGCCAGGGAGGATACCAATAAAGTGAACCTGCTGATCCAGATTGGCCAGCAGTATGAAGGATCATCACCGGAATTGGCCAAGGACTATTATAGAAAGGCAAGGTACCTGAGTCAAAAAATCGGGTATAAACTCGGGGAAATAAAGTTTGCCTCCAATTATACCTTTCTGCTAAACATGCAGGGCCGATACGATTCCTCCATCCTGTTAAACCGGCAGGCCCTGGAACTCGCCAGATCAATCAGGCACACGGAATACATTGGAAAATGCCTTTATAACACGGGAATTTCCTATCAGTATGCCGGAATATATGACAGTGCCATTGTCTTTTTTGAAGAAGGAAGGACGGTGTTTTCCGGACTAAACAATAAATACCTTGAAGCCAGATCAAAGGATATTCTCCAGTTACTCTATGTCGAGCTTCACCGCTTTGATGAAGCCATTGCCCTGGGAGAAAGCGCTATCTCTTATTTCAGGGAAGAAGGCTATACATACGAGCTGGCCCTGGCCCTTATCAATACCGGATTGAGCCATGTGAATAAGAAGAACATGACCCGGGGGATGAGTTATTTTCAGGAATCACTCGCCCTGGCAAAGCAGATGGGGGACCAGCAGATCGAGTCATCCAACCTGCTGAATATAGGTGATGTATTGTTGCAAACAAACCGGTTTGCTGAATTGCGACCCTATTTTGAACAAACCTTGACCTTTAGTCAGGCACTTGGTTCAACCGAGAATGAAGCGATAGCCAACCGGGGTTTGGCGATTTATTATTTATGGAAGAATGAACTGGAGAAAGCCAAGAGCCATATTGACAGGGCCGTGTATTTAACCAAAACGAATAACCAGGTTGTTCAATACCGGAAAAGTCTGGAAACCTTGTCAAATATTTTATTTGCCATGCACCGGGTTCAGGACGCAGAGGAAGTGTTGCGGGAATCCAGCGTATTAGGTGATAGTTTGATAGGAGATCAGATCCAGCAGAAAACCATCCAACTGGAGAAAAAGTATGAATCCGAGCGAAAGGATAACCAGATCAGGTTGCAGAAGGCCAGCCTGAAAGAGAAAACCACGCTGAACTACCTGTTGATCGGTGGGGCCATCACGCTATTGCTGATCTCTTTTTTACTGTACCTGAATTACCGGCACAAACAACGGCTCCAGGCACAACGCATCCAGGAACTGGAGACCGAAAAGCAATTAATGGCCACTGAGGCTGTGCTAAAAGGAGAGGAGCAGGAACGCAGCCGACTGGCCAAAGACCTGCATGATGGCCTGGGAGGAATGTTATCCGGAATAAAATACTCATTGAATACCATGAAAGGAAACCTGATCATGACCCCCGAAAACCAACAGGCTTTTGAAAGAAGCATGGACATGCTGGACAGTTCTATCCAGGAAATGCGCAGGGTGGCCCATAACATGATGCCTGAAGCACTTGTAAAATTTGGATTAGATACGGCCTTGCGTGACTTTTGCAATGATATCAACCAGTCAGGCGCGTTGGCCGTTACATATCAGTCCTTTGGCATGGAAACCGGTCGGTGGAGTCAAACCACTTCCATAACGATTTACCGGATCGTTCAGGAATTGTTGAACAACACCATCAAACACGCCGGTGCTTCATCGGCCCTGGTACAGGTTAGCCACGCCAGTGCGGGCACCAGTATTACCGTGGAAGATGATGGCCGGGGATTTGATCCGGAAATTTTAAAAACAGCCAGGGGTATTGGATGGAGCAATATCCAAAGCCGGATCAGTTACCTGAAAGGGCGGTGGGATGTACAGTCTGAACCTGGAAAAGGCAGTTCAGTTCATATCGAAATCAATTCCTGATGGCCACCAAAGTATTTATCATCGATGACCATTACCTCGTGATCGAAGGGATCCGTTCCCTGCTGCAGAATGAACCATCCATTGAGTGGGCAGGTCATGCCACCAACGCGGCTTCCTGTCTTGCTTTCTTAAAAAACAATGAAGTGGACGTGGTGTTGATGGATATCAACCTGCCAGATAAAAGCGGCATCGATCTCTGTGGGGAGGTAAAAAAAGCCTATCCCTATGTATTTATCCTTGGGCTTAGCACCTTCAACCAACAGAGTTTTATTCAGAAGATGATTGAAAACGGGGCATCGGGGTATTTGCTTAAGAATGCCACCCAGGAGGAGATACTCGAAGGCATCCATACCGTGATGAAAGGAAAACTATACCTCAGCATGGAGGCCGCCCAAACCCTTCGGAATGCCAGTGACCAGCCGGCACCGGTATTGACGAGGCGGGAAAAGGAAGTGCTGGAACTGATTGCCGAAGGCATGACAAATAATGAGATCGCGCAAAAATTATTTATCAGTGTAACCACTGTGGATACCCATCGAAAAAACCTGTTGGCCAAGTTTGAAGCCAAAAATGTTGCCTCCCTGATCCGGGTGGCTGCCCAGCGCAAATTGATCTGACTGTTATTCGTACAGAAGGTATTTCTTCCTTATTTCCATGAATTTTTCCAGTTCAGGGGCCCAGGATTTTCTGATTTCCTCTTCAGGTACCCCGGAAATGATCTGCTGAATCAATTGGTCATTCCCTGCCAGCCGGTTGAAATGCTGGTTTTTAAGAAAAAAGCTATCCTTTTTAGGGAACAGGCGGTAGGCATCGATGATCCATTTTAACTGGATCTTGTTATCCACCTCTTTCATGACCTCAGCAGGGCTGCCAGACAGGTCCCACCCATAACAAAGCTGGCCATAGAGCTTGGAACTTTTAGCCCCTTCATTGGGGTTGGGGGTAAAGGCATACATGTTTTTTGGGTAGGAGGGATGACCAAAAACCTGGAAGGGTTTGTCAGTGCCACGACCTTCACTCAAAACCGTACCTTCAAAAAAGCAGGTAGAAGGATAGAGTAAGATGGATTGAATGTTTGGAAGATTGGGACTGGGTTTTACGGGTAACGCATAAGGGGTTTGGTGCGTATAGTTCTTGCATTTGATGACCTGGAAATGAAAAGGGGTGTCGGGTGAATTCTGTGCCGTACGGTAATAATCAAACCGGGCATTTGCTTTTTCATTAAGCCATTTTTCTCCGGCGATCATCATGGCATATTCGGCGATGGTCATTCCATAAACAATGGGCACGGGTTGTTTCCCTACAAAGGATTGAAACTTTGGATCAAGAACCGGTCCGTCAACATAATGACCATTAGGGTTGGGCCGGTCAAGCAGGAGCAGGGGTTTGCCATATTCAAAGGCTGCTTCCATGAATTCCTGCAGGGAGGAGATATAGGTATAGAACCGTACGCCAACATCCTGGATATCAAAAATGAGGATATCGATATCCTTCACATCTTCCGCTGAAGGACGACGCTTATTGCCATAAAGGGAGATAACCGGCACCCCGCTTTGTTTATCGACATAATTGGCCACTTTTTCACCGGCATCCGCATTTCCCCGGAAGCCATGTTCAGGACCAAAAATCGCCGCGATTTTGACCCCCAGTTTTTGCAGCGTATCTACCAGGTGGGTATTTCCAACCATCGAAGTTTGATTGGCAAAAATGCCCACCGATTTACCCTTGATCATTGGAAGGTAAACCTGGATCCTTTCAGCTCCAGTTATGACCCGGTCGGATTGGGCTTGGGAAAGCGAAGACAGGAGGCAGAAGGCCAGCAGGATGACAAGCATTTTTTTCATAATTAAACTTAGTTCAGTTTTCCCAAATCCACTAAATAATTGATACAGACGGTATAAAATTTTTCCCGGTTGCATTGGAAATATTGGGCTACCTTTCCGCCTTTATTTCTTCATAAAATCAATCGAACATGCAACAGGTAAAAAGCGGCGATAAAGTAAAGGTTCACTACCACGGAAAATTGACCAGTGGCGAGACCTTTGACAGTTCCGCAGGCCGTCAACCCCTCGAATTTGAAGTGGGAAGCGGTATGGTGATCAAAGGGTTTGACAGTGGTGTGATGGGTATGGTGGTAGGGGATAAAAGAACGGTGACCATTTCTGTGGAGGATGCCTATGGCCCCCGCAACGCCGATATGATGATCAATTTTCCCAAAGACCGCTTTCCCGAAGGGATGGAAATTGAAGTGGGAATGCCCCTGGTCATGAACAATGGCTCAGGTGAACAATTCCAGGTACGTGTAGCGGGTATCGAAGGTGAGAATGTGGTTTTGGATGCCAATCACCCCCTGGCTGGCGAAGAACTCATTTTTGATATTGAACTGGTAGAGATCGTAGGCGGCAGCCCGATTATTTTGATGCCTTAGTTTTTTTGTTTTCATGGATTACACGGATTTCACGGATTACCTGAACCAAAGCAGGAAGTAATTTTCAAGTTTAGTTCAGAAAATCCGTGAAATCCGTGAAATCCGTGTAATCCGTGAAATCAAAATAATCCGTGTAACCCAAAAAAACCAATATCACTTCCTCCACCACCAGCCAAGCCACAACCCCACCAATCCCCAGCTCACCAGCACATCGATCAAATGATTTATCAGGTCAAAGGATGGGAACCAGATATGCATGGTGTAGATACCGTTTAGGAAGGCGATCATACCCGCCCCCAGGCTGGTAAGAAATATGGTTGAAAAAGAGGGCGCATTCATCTTGGATAATGCCCAACAGAGCAGCCAGGCCAGAATTATATCTACCAATAATCCCCTGATAATATTCATGGTCATATTATCCTCCAGTTTGGAATGATAAGTGACCGTGGCCCAGGGTTTGCCGATAGCATCTGCCATCGTTTTTTCCATTACCTCCATAGAGGCATTTTTGGGGTGACCGGGCATGAAATAGGAGCCATCCTTTTCAAGTTGCGACCCCAGTACCGCAAGGATGGTATCCTGCTTGGGGGTGTACTCAGTTGCCTTGTAATGAAGTTGAAGAAAGGTCCAGGAGGCTGTTTGCCAGACCATCAACAGCAAGCCGCCGACAATGGCGCCGATGAGCATTTTTTTCATGTTTCGTTGGTTTGGTTTCCTAAAAGGTAAGGTATTTTGACTGGTTTCTACCCCGAATTTTGACCATTGGCCGGTTGGCTTACAGCCAAAAACCCGAATCATAGTATATTCGGGGCTTAAAGTACCTGATATGGCCCTTGACTATCAACATACAGTAGCGGAGAGATTGATGCGGTATGTTCAGATCGATACCCAAAGCGACCCGCATGCGGATCGTTTCCCTTCCACCGAGAAGCAAAAAGACCTGGGAAGGGTCCT
>JAYRZH010000041.1:0-23817 GCA_041916555.1 Chitinophagaceae bacterium
TCATTGTTATCATAGTGCTTTAAGGGAGGAGCAGGAGGAGTTGAATCAACATTCAGTAATTCATCAATGGTTTGGTCCAACCCAAGTCCCAGAAAATAGTTTACATCACTACCCTTTGCTCCAAACATGGTCCGCTTGAGTAAGTGGATCACTTCATTTTTTGTCCAGGGCCCTGTATAGGGGTTAATGCCAGACCAGGTTCGAAACTCCGGTTGCGGAAGTTCAGCGGTCTTTTCTGTTTGGCGCAGGGTAAGAAAATCTCGACGGTCCATGTTCCGGGGATTTAGCCGTAATACATTTGGACTAAAAATCCAGTCCAAGGTTACAGGTTTGGCAAAAAATACCCTTTTTTATTGAAACCTAATAGGACCTTGTGATCAGGCGATGTTTTCAATGATACCTGCGATCCCCTGTCCTCCTCCGACACAGGCGGTGATCATGCCGTATTTCTTGTTCAACCGCTTCATATCGTGCAGGTTCTGGATGGTGAGTTTACACCCGGTACATCCCAGGGGATGACCCAGGGCGATGGCACCCCCGTTGATATTTACTTTGGAAGGATCAAGTCCGGCTTCCCGGATGACCGCCAGTGACTGAGAGGCAAAGGCTTCATTCAATTCAATCAGGTCGATCTGACCGAGGTTCATACCTGCTTGCTTTAGTGCTTTGGGGATCGCCGCCACAGGGCCTATACCCATGATCCGAGGATGAACACCTGCCACGGCAGAAGTCACCAAACGACCGATTGGTTTTAACCCCAGTTCATTTACCATGCGTTCACTCATCACTATTACAAAGGCCGCCCCGTCTGATGTTTGGGAAGAGTTACCCGCCGTTACCACTCCGCCCGCAGCAAAGGCAGGTTTTAATTTTGCCAATGCCTCCAGGGAAGTATCGGCCCGCGGTCCTTCATCGGTATCTACTATATATTCTTTTTTCTTTCTTTTACCGGATTCATCCACATAAACCTGTTCAACCTTTATCGGCAGGATACCCGGTTTGAAATATCCTTTTTCAATGGCCTGAATTGCCTTCTGGTGGGATTCATAGGCAAATTGGTCCTGATCAGTCCGGCTTACCTGATATTCTTTAGCCACAGCTTCGGCTGTAAGACCCATGCTTAAATAATAATCAGGTTCATCACTGGCGATGGAATAGGCGGGCACGGTTTTCCAACCCGCCGTGGGAACCAGGCTCATACTCTCCGTGCCACCGGCAATAATACACTCCGCCATCCCCATGCGGATTTTGGCCGTGGCCATCGCAATCGTCTCCAACCCCGAGGCACAATACCGGTTTACGGTTACCCCAGGCACATCAATACCCAACGCGCGCGCGCTGATGATACGCCCAAACTGTAACCCCTGTTCGGCCTCCGGTACAGCATTCCCCACAATCACATCATCCACCCTGGCGGGATCCAGTTGAGGAACCGATTGCACCAACCCTCTGATGACATCAATCGCCAAATCATCGGGTCGGGTAAATCGAAACGCTCCCCTTTTTGATTTTCCTACCGCTGAACGGTATCCGGCAACGATATAAGCTTCCTGCATCTAATTGTTTTTACTTATTCGGATAAAAAATAATTGGTTGTTTATGCAACTTTCTATTTCAAAATTAATCCTTCCCTTGCATCCGGCAAACTTTTTATAGGCAGGAATATTATCTTCGCGGAATAACCATATTTCAATGCGAACCTTAACTGCCTTCCTTATCCTTCTGCTTAGTTTTCAAAATGTTTTACAGGCCCAGGCCGACAAAAGACTGGTGGAACGCCTCGACTCCACGCTCATGGCTACCAGGAACAAAGACTTTAATACCATCCTGGATCTTACTTATCCAAAGGTATTTGACCTGGTAGATCGCGACCAGATGAAAGCTGTGCTCAGTTCTACTTTTGACAATGAACAGTTTGTTATCGAGCTTGACTCCCTGCGGATTCTGTCCATTGACAAGCCCTTCAAAGAAGGCAACGGAGAATACGTAAAAATTACTCACTCAATGCTGATGATTTTTAAATACAAGGACACCAGCAACCAGGAGAATATTGAGGTGGAAAGGATGACGGCCAATACCATGGCTATGCAATATGGCGAAGACAATGTGAAATATGATGAAAAAACCAGGTCGATCAGGATATTCACCAAACCCGAGATGGTTGGAATAAAAGATGAGAAGTCTGTTGAGTGGACTTTTATCAATTATAAAAAGAATGACATGCTTGCCGAATTATTGTTGAGCAAGGAGGTCAGGGATAAATTGAACAATAAATAATATCCCATGTACTCAGCGCTTCGCAATATTCTTTTCCTGTTCGGACCCGAACAGGCCCATCATATTTCCATGCGGTCTCTCCAGCTTGCATGCCGGGTCCCGGTCATCAGAAACCTCATTGCCAGAATGTTTGCCCCCAAGGAAAAAACAGTTACGGCCTTTGGCATCCGATTTAAAAATGCCATAGGGTTGGGTGCCGGTTTTGATAAAAATGCAAAATACCTCCGCGAGTTGGATACCCTGGGGTTTGGCTGTGTGGAAATTGGAACAGTCACACCAAAGGGTCAGCCCGGGAATGAGCGTCCCCGCTTGTTTCGACTGCCGGAAGATAGGGCCCTTATCAACCGTATGGGATTTAATAACGAGGGCGTGGAAGCAGTGGCTAAACGGCTGGCCAAATGGCGGGAATCCCAACAAAAGAAAAAGCCAAACCTGCGGTCAAGAATGGTGATTGGGGGAAATATCGGGAAGAATAAGGTTACCCCAAACAATGATGCCTGGGTGGATTATGAAATTTGTTTCAATGAACTCCACCCTTATGTGGACTATTTTGTGGTGAATGTAAGTTCTCCCAATACGCCCGGTCTGAGGGAATTGCAGGAAAAGGAATCCCTGCGAAAGATCCTGACCAATCTCCAATGCCTGAACGACGAGAAACAGGTGAAAAAACCGATCCTGCTCAAGATAGCCCCGGACCTTACCCGCGAGCAATTGGATGATGTGGTCAATCTGGCCCTGGAAATTGAACTGGATGGGATCGTGGCCACCAATACCACCATTTCCCGTTCGGGTTTAAAGACCAGGCCCGACCTCGTTGAAAAAATGGGGGCAGGCGGGTTAAGCGGAATGCCTATCCGTAACCGGAGTACAGAGGTGGTGGAATACCTTTTTCACAAATCAAACGGCAAACTCCCCATCATCGCTTCTGGTGGTATATTTGTGGCCGCCGATGCCCGCGAAAAATTAAGGGCGGGGGCTTCCCTGGTCCAGGTTTGGACAGGGTTTATTTACGAAGGCCCTGGCATTGTAAGAAATATCTGCCGCGGCATTTGAACAAACCAGCAGCATGGAACACTTATTTACCTCTGAGAGCATCATCAGTTTTTTTGTACTCGTTATCCTGGAAGTGGTTCTGGGAATTGATAACGTGATCTTTGTCAGCATCATCATGAACCGGCTGGAAAAGATCAAGGAGCAAAAGACCGCCCGCCGGATCTGGATGATCACCGGCATCATTTCAAGAAGCTTGCTTCTGCTTGGATTGGGTTGGTTGCTTTCGCAAAAAGGAAAAGCCATTTTTACGATCTCCGGTAAAGGATTTGATCTGGCCAGCCTTGTCATGCTGCTGGGTGGCTTGTTTTTGATCTATAAATCAGTAAAGGAGATTCATAATAAACTGGAAGGGGAAGACCCCAATGCTGATTCTGAGAAGAAGAATAAAATCAGCCTGGGTCAGGCCATCGCTCAAATTATGCTGATCGATGCGGTGTTTTCCTTTGATAGCATCATCACTGCGGGCGGAACGGCTAAACATGTGGAGATCATGATCGCCGCCGTGGTCATTGCCATGACGATCATGTTTCTCTTTAGCCCCCGTATTGCAGGGTTCATCCACAAACACCCAACCCTCAAAATGCTGGCGCTCTCCTTCCTCGTCATGATCGGATTAAGCCTGATCATCGAAGGATGGGACAGCGAAGCCGCGCATGAACTCCACCTCAAAAATTACATCTACTTTGGTATGGCTTTCTCCTTTGTGGTGGAATTACTAAACATGACCATGCGGAGTCGGGAGAAGAAGAAAAAAGATCACTTGGTGAGATTGAATGAGCCGGTTCTGAAGGAGAAGGAATAACGGTGGAGAACAGGAGTTAACCCAACTTCTCTTGTTATTGTTTTAGTAAAAGCAGTCCCACGATACCTGCTGTTTCGGTACGCAATCTTGTATCACCCAGCGACACCGGCGAAAACCCTTTCTCCATGGCCAGGTCGATCTCCTGGTTTGTAAAATCTCCTTCGGGCCCGATCAGAAGCAAGCGGTCATTGCCTGTATCTTTTTTAGCGGTAAGACCCGATTTTTCACCCTCGGCACAATGAGCGATGTACAGGTCATGATTCGCAAAAGATTGTTGAAGATAGGCACTCATCTCGATTGGTTCCCTTAATTCAGGCAACCAGGCCTGCTGGCTTTGCAACATGGCGGATATGCAAATTCCCTGTAACCTGTCAAGCCGAAATTTTTCACGTTCGGTGCGGGCGCAGATCAATGGCTGGATGCGGCGCAGGCCAATTTCGGTGGCCTTCTCCAAAAACCATTCAAACCGGCTGGCATTTTTTACCAATGAAATGGCGATGGTGATACCAGGGAAAGGGCAAGGGGTTTCATCCACCCTTTTTACCCGTACCATACATTGCTTTTTATGCTCTTCAGCAATTTCAGCAAGAATAAAACGACCCTTTCCATCGGTTAACCGTAGCTCCTCGTATTTCTTCATCCGCAATACCTGGATGATATGCCGCGAGCTTTCCTCTCCCAATTGGATCAGGGAATCGTTCTTAAAAACAGGTATATAAAATAAAGGAAGTTGTGATTGCATGGATAATACTAGAATGGATCTTCATCTCCAATATCCAGGTCATTCATTTTGCTACCGGTTTGGTAGAAAACTTTGGGTCCGTCATCATCCTTCACCGGTCTCCAGTTTCCACCAGGCAAACCAAAATCACTTTCTCCACCATCTTCAATAAACTTCTGAATATGAAGCAAAGCCCTGAGTTTGATCGTTTCCAGGGAACCATTACGGTGTTTGGCAATCCGCACATGGGTTTCGCCCTTGTTGCTCTCCCCCATTTCATTGGAAGTGATATCGTAATATTCGGGGCGGTAAAGGAACATAACCATGTCTGCATCCTGTTCAATCGCTCCCGATTCACGAAGGTCACTCAGTTGGGGCATCTTGTTTCCTTCCTTTCTTGTTTCTACTGCCCGGCTTAACTGCGACAGCGCGATGATGGGGATACTCAGTTCCTTGGCCAGTCCTTTCAGGTTACGGGAGATATTACTGATCTCCTGTTCACGGTTACCCTGCCGGTTGTCACCGGTACCACTCATAAGCTGGAGGTAATCGATGATGACCATGCCAATATTGTGTTTATTCTTTAACCGGCGGCACTTGGCCCTCAATTCAAAAATATTCAGGGCCGGTGTATCATCGATAAAGATCGGGGCCTGGGCCAGGCGTTGGATACCACGGGCATACAATTGCTTCATCTCGTGTTCTTCCATTTTACCGCGGCTGATTTTTTCCAGCCAGATCTCACTTTCAGCCGACAGGATACGCTGCACCAACTGACCGGCGCTCATTTCAAGGGAGAAAAAAGCGACCGGGGTGGGTTTGGAAGCATTCAGTGCGGCGTTGCGGGCCAGGTTAAGGGCAAAAGCCGTTTTACCCACAGCAGGACGGGCGGCCAGGATGATCAAATCGGTGTTTTGCCAGCCATAGGTAACCCGGTCAAGCGTGGGGAAACCACTGGGTACACCGGTTACATCTTCATTCTTATGACGGAGGTCTTCGATCCGTTGAATTGTTTTAACCAAAACGGAATCGATGGTATCGAAGTTCTTGCGCAGGTGGTTATTGGTGATCTCAAATAACTTGCTTTCAGCATCATCCAGCAGATCAAACACATCGGTTGAGTCTTCAAAGGCATCGCCAATGATCTCCCCGCTGATGCGGATCAATTCACGCTGAATAAATTTCTGAAGAACGATCCGCGCATGCGCTTCAATGTTAGCCGAGGAAACCACGGCATTGGTCAGCCTGGTAACATAATATGCCCCACCCACCATATCCAGCTCTTCGCGGGTGCGGAGTTCTTCCGATACGGTGAGAATATCTATCGGCTGGCTTTTCTGGGCCAGTGACTGCATGGCCCTGAAAATCCGCTGATGGGCCTCCACATAAAAACATTCAGGTTTCAGGATTTCCACCACGGCATCAAAAGCATTCTTTTCCAGCATGATGGCGCCTAAAACAGCTTCTTCCAGTTCTTTGGCCTGTGGGGGAACCTTGCCATAAACCATGGGGGTCAGGTCTGGCACAGTCTTCTTGCGTTGCTTCCGGTCTTTGTTCAGGTTAGTAAGGTCCATAGTCTTAAAGATTGACTCTTTTTGACCTTCGGGTTCGTATTCCAGCCTTATGTTAAGTAATTATTACCGTTGTATGATGGAAATATTGTCCGATAGTCAGGACGGCGAATTTAACGGCAAGTCAGATGCCCACCATTAAATAGTCGAATCATTTTTATCCTATCCCGCTTATTCCTTCATTCACCGTTTTTCCACATCAAAAACAGGCTAATCCACATTTATTCCCTGGTCATCCACAAGTTACTCCAATTTTTACGCATCACGCCAATAATTAATAATCAATAATTAGTGATTATTTGCATAATTTGGCCCCGACGTTTTATCAAATATCATGAAGATTTCATATAAATGGCTCAGTGAATACCTGCCAGTGGAGTTGGAGCCCGAAAAGCTCAGTCGCATCCTCACTTCCATAGGGTTAGAAGTTGAAAGCCTTGAAAAATTTGAAGAAGTAAAGGGTGGCCTGAAAGGCCTGCTGATCGGCGAGGTTTTAACCACCGAAAAACACCCGAATGCGGATAAACTGACCCTTACCACGGTCAATACTGGAGGAACCGAACCCTTGCATATTGTATGTGGCGCCCCAAATGTGGCTGCCGGACAAAAAGTGGTGGTGGCTCCCGTTGGTTCCACCATCTACCCCATGGTTGGCGAACCCCTCACCATGAAACTGGCCAAGATCCGTGGATCAGAAAGCCAGGGGATGATCTGTGCCGAAGATGAAATAGGACTGGGTAGTTCCCATGCAGGCATCCTGGTGCTTCCATCAGATGCCCCCGTTGGGTTGTCGGCTGCCGACTACTTTAAACCGTATGAAGATTGGGTATTTGAAATTGGCCTCACGCCCAACCGCATGGACGCGATGAGTCACTGGGGCGTGGCGCGTGATGTTTGCGCCTATCTTTCCCATCATGATAAGAAGGACCTTCGGCCCAAACTCCCCAGCACCAATGGCCTGAAACCCGATAACCAGCAATTGCCCATTCAGGTAACCATTGAAAATACGCAGGCCTGCAGGCGTTATAGCGGGGTTAGCATGGCCAATATCACCATTAAACCCTCGCCGGCCTGGCTGCAACAAAAGCTCAAGGCCATTGGGTTAAGACCGATCAATAATATCGTGGATATTACCAATTTTATCCAGCATGAAACCGGCCAACCCCTGCATGCGTTTGACGCGGATAAGATCGGCGGGAAAAAAGTGGTAGTGAAAAATCTTCCCGAAGGCACCCCCTTTGTAACCCTGGATGAAAAAGAACGTAAACTCAATGCCCAGGACCTCATGATCTGTGATGCCAATGAAGGCATGTGCATAGCCGGTGTGTTTGGGGGAATCCATTCCGGAGTTTCTGACAGCACCCGGAATATTTTCCTTGAAAGCGCCTGGTTTAATCCGATTGATATCCGCAAAACCTCATTCCGTCACGGGTTGCGCACCGATGCCGCGACTCGTTTTGAAAAAGGGATTGATATTTCAAACACCGTTAATGTTCTCAAGCGCGCCAGCATGTTGATCAAGGAACTGGCCGGTGGAGAAATTGCCTCCGAGATAGTAGATATATACCCTCAACCCACCGAAAAAGTGAAAGTGGGGTTGAAATACCATTACCTCAAAAAACTCTCGGGTAAAAGCTACCACCCGGATACGGTTAAACGCATCCTGGAAAGCCTGGGTTTTGAAGTGGTCAAAGAAGGCATTGATGAACTATGGGTAGCTGTTCCCTATTCCAAACCCGATATCAGCCTGCCTGCTGATATCGTTGAGGAGATCGTAAGGATCGATGGGTTGGACAATATTACCATACCTACATCCATCACCATTTCCCCATCCACGGAAGAGAATTATTTTGCTGAGACCTTAAAAGAAAAGGTAGCCAATTACCTGACCGGGCTTGGCTTTAGCGAGATACTCACCAATTCAATCACCAATTCTGCCTATTATACTGAAGAGGAACTGGCCTCGGCCGTAAAGATGATCAATAACCTGAGCGCGGAGCTTGATATACTACGCCCCTCAATGATTGAAACCGGCATGGAATCGGTGGCACATAACCTGAACCGGAAAAACCTTTCCCTGCGTTTTTATGAATTTGGCAAAACCTACCGCCAAATCGCGCCCGGACAATACCTGGAAAAGGACCATCTCACCCTGTATGTCACCGGCGATCTGACCCAGAGCTCCTGGAAAGGCAAACCCATTTCCACCGATGCCTATTACCTGAAAGGAATACTGGAAGCTTTGTTTACCGTGGCTGGACTGGAAAAACCGGGATTTCAGGCCACGGCACATACAAAAATCCAGGCCGCCCTTGCCGCCCAGGCCATGGAACAAGACCTGGCTGTTACCGGACCGGTTACCGCCGCCGTACTGCAGCGTTTTGACATCAAACAACCAGTTTTCATAGCAGACATTGACTGGATGGCCTTTACCGAAAAAGCGGCCCTGGGCAAGATCCAATACGCTGAACTGCCCCGGTTCCCGGCCGTTAACCGCGACCTGGCCCTGGTGGTAGATAAAGCCATTGGCTATGAACAAGTGGAAAAATCGGTGAAAAAGTTAAGGTTGGAGAAACTGAAAAATGTACAACTCTTCGATATTTTCGAGAGTGATAAACTGGGTACCGGAAAAAAATCACTGGCCCTGAGCTTTACTTTTCAGGATACGGAAAAAACACTGACCGATAAGGAAATTGAAAACTGGACCGGTAAGATCATTCAAACCCTCGAAAAAGAACTCAATGCTGAGATAAGGAAATAACCTTCATGGAAGAACAGATCAAACGCATACAGGAAAAAATCCAGCAATTGCTGAAACAACAACAACTGGCTCAAAAGGAGAACAGGGAGTTGAAAGAAGCATTGGAAAAAATGCGTAAGGAATCTGCCCAGCAACAGGAACTGATACAGGATCTGAAGCAAAAAGTGGAGGTACTAAAAATCAGCTCTGGCAATTGGAACGAGGCAGATAAGAAGCAATTCGAGAAGCGGATCCATTCCTATATCCGCGAGATAGATCGTTGCATAACATTATTAAGCGAATAAAATCATGGCCGACAACCTCATACCCGTATCGATCGTAATCGGCGATCGAAATTACCGCATTAAGATCGACCCGGCCGATGAAGAAGTGGTGCGGAAAACCGTAAAAACGATCAATGATAAGATCGTTGACTTCAAAACCCATTTTGCGGGAAAGGACATGCAGGATTATGTCGCCATGGTCCTGGTCTGGTTTGCCACCGAAAAGAATGACCACCTGAACAAGGAGATTGAAGCAGAAAAAATCAAGGACGGGTTGACCCAGATCGAGAAATTATTAAGCTGACTTCAAGGATGGTTTCCCGCAGCGGCCGCTGCCTCTCTGCGTGCGCCGCGAGAAAAAATCCGACTAATCTATTTATTAAAAAGTCTTCTCACTCACAATCAACTCCCCCAACTTCGCTTCCAATTCCTCACCCCTTAAATTTTTCGCGATGATCTTGCCTTGAGGGTCGATCAACAGGTTTTGAGGGATGGCTTTGATACCATACTGTACGGCTACCTGGTTTTCCCAAAACTTCAGGTCGCTTACATGAGTCCAGGTGAGATGGTCATCGGCAATGGCCTTTAGCCATTTGTCTTTTTGGCCATCACGGTCGAGGGATACTCCAAGAATATTAAAGCCTTTGTCTTTAAACTTATTGTACGCTTTTACCACATTGGGGTTTTCCACCCGGCAGGGTCCACACCAACTGGCCCAGAAATCAACCAGTACATAACTACCCCGGAAGGATGACAGGGATACGGGTTTCCCATCGGGGTCATTTTGGGTAAAATCCATGGCTGTCATACCTATTCCTGTTTTCTTGGCGATCTCCACTTCTTCACGCAAGGCTACAGCCGTGGGGTATTGGCGGTATTTTTCCGGAAGCATGGCAAAAAGCGGCTCAATCACTTCGGGCTTAATGTCCCAGCCGGCAGCGCTTTTGAGCATGTAAGCCGCGATGGGGCTGGAGCTGTTTTTCTTAAAAAATTCGATACGGGCCTGCGTCTCTTCGGCATCCACTTTCTCCATTTCTTCTTCGATCTTCTTTTTTCCTTCCTCGTTCTTTTCTTTATTGAAGGCCCTCCATTGGTCACCCAGGCTGTTTTGTTTTTGGGTAAAGGACTCAAGGGCCAGGTTCAACTTCTTAAAATCGTTATGGGCGACAGAGCCTTTGACCTGTACATTGGCAAAGGAGTCTGTATGGCTGATTTTGATCTTTCCCGGACCGGCAAACACGGAGGCATAGTCACGATCATATTTGATGGCTACTTTGGAGCCATCGGGATTGGTTTTATAGGCCGGGTAAAGGGTTAGCAGGAGGGGTTCGGCCAGGGTCACTTCATAGGTGAACTTTCCATCTTTTACCTGTACGCTGTCATGCACCCTCGCCCCATTGTTTCGGAAATTGAAATGGATCCATTCCGGCTCAAAGGCCAGGCGCTGGATGGTTCCGGAAATACGGGTGGGGGCGGGTTTCTTTTGGCCCACCATGCACAGAGGAGCCAGGAGCAGTACAAATAACAGTTTTTTCATGATCTACATGTGTATTTATGCAATTTTACCGATTTTGGCCCTTAAACCATGCCCGTTTGTCATTTTCCTCCTTGAAAAGGCTTGATTTCATCCTATTCGGTCAGTTTTGTATCTTCGCTAATTACCTGACCTTTATCAGGTTTTGGAAAAAAATACGGCAGTATGTGTAAAAAATACGGAAATATTGCTGAGGAGTTAATTATTAAAAAACAAATTCATGGATCCCATCATAACATTAATCATTGTAGGGGCTGTCGCTTTGATCCTTGGGATCATTGCGGGTAAGTTCATTTTTGCCAAGAACACACAACAAAAAATTGAGGAAGCGGAACAACAGGCGAATAAGATCATAACTGATGCCCAGGCCAAAGCAGAAACGATCAAGAAAGAAAGGATGCTGGAAGCCAAAGAGAAATTCGTACAGCTCAAGGCAGAGCATGACAAAGAGGTAATGGAGCGTAACCGCAAGATCAGCGAAGGGGAAAACCGCATCCGCCAAAAGGAACAGGGCATCAACCAGAAAGAAGGAAACCTGGAGAAGCAGATTCGCGAGAATGAAGCCATCAAAGAAAACCTCAACCGCCAGATTGAGCTGGTGAATATCAAGCGTACGGAACTGGAAAAACACCAGGAAGAGCATATCCGCCGCCTGGAAAAGATCGCGGCGCTGTCTGCCGATGAGGCCAGGGCCCAGTTGGTTGAAAGCCTGAAACACGAGGCGCAATCACAGGCAGCCACGATTCAGCAGGAGATCATTGAGGAAGCCCGCCAAAAAGCCAATAAGGAAGCCAGGAAAATCATCATACAAACCATTCAGCGAACCGCGGCGGAGCAAACCATCGAAAATACCATTACGGTATTTAACCTGGAAAGCGACGAGATCAAAGGCCAGATCATTGGCCGAGAGGGCCGTAATATCCGGGCCATTGAAGCCGCCACCGGGGTTGACCTGATTGTGGATGATACCCCTGAAGCAATCATTCTTTCTTCTTATGACCCCCTGCGCAGGGAAGTAGCGAGATTAAGTCTGCAGCGTCTGGTAACCGATGGTCGTATCCACCCCGCCCGTATTGAAGAGGTGGTGGAAAAAACCAGAAAACAACTCGAAGAGCAGGTCATGGAAATTGGGGAAAGAACGGTCATTGAACTGGGTATCCACGGTTTGCATAAAGAGCTGGTACGCATGGTTGGGCGGATGAGGTTCCGTTCTTCTTATGGCCAGAACCTGTTGATGCACAGTCGCGAAACAGCCAATTTGTGCGCCATTATGGCCGCGGAACTGGGTCTGAACCCCAAACTGGCAAAAAGAGCCGGTCTGCTCCACGATATTGGCAAAGTGCCTGATGAGGAATCAGAACTGAGCCATGCCCTGTTGGGAGCCAAACTGGCTGAGAAATACGGAGAAAATCCGGCTGTGGTAAACGCCATTGCCGCCCACCACGATGAAGTGGAAATGCAATATGTGATCTCCCCCATCATACAGGCCTGCGACGCCATCAGCGGCGCCCGCCCCGGTGCCAGAAGGGAAATCATGCAACAATACCTGCAGCGGATCAAGGACCTGGAGAACCTGGCCATGGCTTACAATGGCGTGGAAAAGGCCTATGCCATCCAGGCCGGACGTGAACTGAGGGTAATTGTTGAGTCTGAGAAAGTTAGCGACCAGGAATCGGATAAATTATCCTTCGAAATCGCCCAGAAGATCCAGAACGAAATGACCTTCCCCGGCCAGATCAAGGTGACGGTGATTCGGGAGAAAAGGGCCGTGAACGTAGCCAGATAAATGACCGGTGACCGGAGTCGGGGGACCAACCTGAATCCCCGGGCTCCGGACTTCGGACATCGGACAATTTTCTTTGGAAATTCGGAAATACCCCACTACCTTTGCATCCCTTAAATTTCAGGATATGAACGCAGTAAATTACGTACACGAGCAGCTTACCGGGAAGAAAGAGTTCCCCAAATTCAAGGCTGGGGACAATGTGACGGTCAACTACAAGATCGTGGAAGGAAACAAGGAGCGTATCCAAAGCTTCAAAGGCGATGTGATCAAGCGCCAGGGTGCCGGTACCACCGCTACATTTACCGTTCGCAAAATCTCCGACGGTGTAGGCGTGGAAAGATTATTTCCCCTCTACTCCCCCAACATCGAATCAATCGTATTGAATAAATCCGGCCGTGTTCGCCGCGCTAAACTGTACTATCTCCGCAACAGGAGTGGTAAGAGCGCCCGTATCAAGGAGAAGCGTATGGCCGTGGAAACCGCAAAATAAGCGTAAATCAACGAATCTTCAGAAAGCGGAAACAGTATGTTTCCGCTTTTTTTGGTCTTAATTTAGCTATACCTTTGAGCGGAAACCCGAAACAGTAAACACACAATAAATATTCTAATATGGGAAACTTTGGAGCAACCGAATGGGTATTGATCCTTCTGGTGATCATCCTTCTGTTTGGCGGACGTAAGATCCCCGAACTGATGCGCGGAATCGGTAAAGGTATCCGTGAATTCAATGACGCGAAAAACAACGTGAAGAGAGAGATCGAAGAAGGTATCAATGAAAAAGACAAAGAACCTTCCAAGCAGTAAGTATCTTTTCCCACGCCTCGTAAAAACAGCGCCCGCTTTTGTTCGAATTTTCTTCCATTGAACAGTATCAGGAGCAGCTCAGAAATGGCCGCAACTCCTGTTCCAATGCGGTTCAGTTTTACTTAAACCAGATCCAACAGACCTCGCACCTCAACGCCTATACCCAGGTATATGCGGAGGAAGCCAGGCAAAGGGCTGCCCATCTTGACCAGAAACTGGCCAATGGGGAAACTCTTGGCCGATTGTTTGGTGTGGTGATCGCCCTAAAGGATGTGATCGCCTATAAAGGCCACCCCCTTACCGCCGCCTCCCGAATTCTCGAAGGCTATCGTTCCCTTTATTCCGCTACAGCCGTTGAACGGATCCTGCAGGAAGATGGCATCATCATTGGCGCCACCAACTGCGATGAATTTGCCATGGGAAGCACCAATGAAAACTCCGTATATGGCAAGGTTCTCAACGCGGCAGACCAAACCCGGGTACCGGGTGGCTCCTCCGGAGGATCAGCCGTCGCCGTTCAAGCCCATACTTGCATGATCGCCCTGGGCAGCGATACAGGCGGATCGGTTCGCCAACCAGCGGATTTTTGTGGCGTGGTTGGACTTAAACCAAGCTATGGCCGGGTGTCTAGGTATGGGCTAATCGCCTATGCTTCCTCTTTTGACCAGATCGGCATATTCGGACAAAACATTCCCGATGTGGCCCTGGTTCTGGAAGTGATTGCCGGAAAGGACCCGATGGACAGCACCTCCTCAAGCCAGCCGGTTCCTTCCTACCCCAAAGAAATAACCGGTTCCCCTGAAAAAAAATACCGCATTGCCTGGTTTCCCGAAGCACTCGAACAGAAAAGCGTTGACCCCGAAATCAGCCAGGCCATCAGCCAATTACTGGACCAGCTAAAATCAGCCGGACACCAGGTGGAGCCTGTCCGTTTTGAATACCTGGATTACATTGTTCCGGCTTACTACGTGCTCACCACCGCTGAGGCATCCTCCAACCTGCAGCGGTACGATGGGGTCAGGTATGGCTACCGCAGTACCAAACCCGCCGATGATTTAACAGCATTTTACAAGCATACCCGATCCGAAGCTTTTGGCTGGGAGGTAAAACGACGGATCATGCTTGGCACCTTTGTGTTAAGCGCCGGTTATTTTGATGCCTATTTTACCAAAGCCCAACAGGTAAGACAGGCCCTTAAACAAAAGACCGATCTGATATTCAGGGACTTCGACTTTATCTTCCTCCCCAATTCCCCCTCGATCGCTTTCCCGATCGGAGAAAAAATGGAGGACCCGATAGCCATGTACCTGGCCGATATTTTTACCGTTTATGCCAATCTTACCGGTACAAGTTCTATTTCTCTGCCCCTTTTCAGACATTCTTCCGGCATGCCCTTTGGCCTGCAGGTTATAGCAAAAGCCTTTGATGAAGTATCTTTGCTCAGCCTTTCAAAAGGCCTGATGTCGGCCAAATAAAAAATGAAAAAGAAGACCTTTTTACTGGTTTTGCTGGCCCTGGGGCTGGTATCTGCCTCTGGTTTTGCCCAGGGTACCGCTAAGCCCTTGGAAAAGGACCTGGTGACATCTGATTCCCTTCCCGAAGAAACCCCGATCAATGACCCCAAGAAGGGGTTTAAAGACCTGTTTACGGAAGAAGCCTCGGTGGATGGCATTTCCGTACAGCACCTCAACCCCCGCGCTATCAGTTTCGTGGAAGATTACATCAAAAAGCAAGGGAAGAAAATGGAGGAGATCAAGAAATGGGGGAAACCTTATTTCGATATGATTGATGGCATCCTGTTGGTCCATGGGTTGCCAAAGGAGTTGAAGTACCTGGCAGTGATCGAATCCCATCTCCAGGTTTATGCCGTATCCTGGGCTGGAGCTGTAGGCCCCTGGCAATTTATGCCTGCCACCGCCCGCCGCATGGGTTTGCGGGTGACCAACTATGTGGATGAACGCACCGACTATTACAAAAGCACCCATGCCGCGGCCCGGTACCTGAAAGAACTGTATGGTTTATATGAAGATTGGCTGCTGGTCATTGCCGCCTATAATGGTGGACCGGGTAATGTGAATTCGGCCATACGCCGAAGCGGGAGCCGCGATTTCTGGACACTCCAAAACTACCTGCCAGAAGAATCAAAGAACCATGTCAAAAAATTCATCGCCACCCATTACATCATGGAAGGCGAAGGAGGCATAACCACCCTAACCAAGGCGGAGGCAGGAGAGTATATTCAACTCGCCGCCGCCAATAAGCGAGACGGATTATCCGAGGAAGAAAAAACCAATTCCCTCACCTACCCCATCACCGGTAAATACAATTCACTGGTCATTGTCAAACACCTGGCCATGGACATCAGTGAATTCAATCGCTATAACCCTGGCTTTGATAAATTACTGGCCACCAATGGCAATTACGAAATGAGGTTGAGCAAGGAAAAAATGGAATTATTCAAAGCAAAGAAGGTGGCGATCCTCAACGAATCTATACAGATACTGCTCCAGTCAATGAGCCAGCCATTGCTAACCTCCGATAAGAAGCAGGGAGGCAGGTAAATTGACATATTGTATCGTTGTGGCGAAACCGCTGCAAATATTTCACCCCGCCAGCACCCGTCTGATCGCTTCTGCCTTCATCAAACATTCCTCATATTCCTGCGCCGCATCACTGTAATATGTAATCCCTGATCCCACAGAGTAAGAAAGGTAGCCGGTATGTTGATTATAAAACAAACTCCGGATCACCACATTGAAATCAAAATCACCTTCGGGGGTGATATACCCTACGGCGCCACTGAATAGCCCCCGCCGGGTCCGTTCATATCGCTCAATAAGTTCCATTACCCGCCGCTTTGGCGCCCCCGTCATTGAACCCATAGGAAAGCTGGCCCGTATCAGATCGGCAAAACTGGTTCCTTCCTCCACTTCCCCACTGATGGTGGAGATCATCTGATGCACCTGTGGAAAAGAATAAATGCCATATAATTCCTCCACCCTTACCGAAGAACCGCGGCAGATCCTTGACAGGTCATTTCTTACCAGGTCCACCACCATCACGTTTTCAGACCTTTCTTTACTGCTCTTCAGCAGGTCATGACGGCTTTGTTCATCCCTGACCGGATCGAGCGGGAAACGGGGAGAGGTCCCTTTTATGGGTTGGGACAGCACCCTTTGCCCTGTTTTCTTCAGGTATCGTTCCGGACTGGCACAGACAAGATATTTGTCATCATTTCGGTAAAAGGCAGAAAAAGGATTGGGGGATAAACGGCTTAAAGACCGGTAAAGGGCAACGGGGTTGAGGGCTACTCCGGTGGCAAAAAATTCCTGGCAAAAGTTAATCTCATAGCAATCACCTCGCAGAATATGCGAACGGAGTTGTTCCACCTGGTGTATGTATTCCTCGCGGCTAAACCGGCTTTCCATCATGGATATTACCCCGTGATTGGATCCGGCATCCTCACCTGACTGGTTTATTTCCTGCCAAACCATCCCAGGCTCATCCACCGAAAGAACTTCAACCTGGTTGTCGCCAACACGTATGATATGACGGGGTCTGAAAAAGAGCAAATCGGCAAATCCCACCCGGTCGGGCAGGTTTGATGTCAGTCCATGCTCCGTCTCATCTTTCAGGTTATACCCAAGGTGACCAAACCACCAGTCTTTTTGCTGGTTGAGGGTTTCCTGAAAAGAAGACAGTATGTTTCCGGCGGGTCCGGATATTGTCTGTAGCGAACCAGCCGCCACCAGTAACTCCACGGAGTGGTTGGAGGAAGGGTATTGGTTATTATCCAGAAAACAAAAAATGCTGAACTGGTTGACCCAATTCAGCACTTTCTCTTTCATGTCCCCTTGGGATTGATGGGGGAATATTTCTTTTTTATACTGGGATATCATTAATAGTCATCATCATCGTCGCCATAGCCGTCATCATCAAACATATCCATATCCTTGAAGTCGTCGTCGAATTTGAAATCTTCTTCTTCCTCTCCGGCCGATTTTTTGGAGGTTCCGGTGGCTTTCTTTCCTTTTGATTTTGGAATATCAAATTCGTCAAAATCAGGGTCCCACTCCTCTTCTTCTTCTACCTTATCCCAATCATCTTCCATATCATCAGCCTCATCATCGTCATCATCCTCTTCTTCGCCGCTCTTTTTGGCACCAGCAGGTTTAGCCCCCTTCTTGGCAGGCTTCACATCCAGATCCTCCTCTTCCTCTTCAAGGTCATCTTCCTCTTCTTCCTTTTGTTTCTTGGGTTTGGGCGATGCCTTACCCGCGCCAAATTTGGAAGAAGCGGCTCCGGTACGGGAAGTAGTTTTCTTGTCTTTATCAGATTTAGCGGCCATAGTTAAACTGGATTAGCAGCTGTAAAATTTCAGCGAAGTTTTTAAATAGCCAAATTTTTTAAAAAAATTTTCTATCCTTGAAAATCAGTTTTTTCCCCTTGCTTAAGTGTGGACAAATACATGATTTGGAACAATAATTCCACGAAAATCAACCAATGTGCAACAATTGGTCCCGTCCGGGGCCATTGGAAATATAATGGACACCCACCCCGAGGTAGTTATTAATAAATTCAACATACTCTTTCATTCGGGAAGGTATGGGGTCGCCCTGTTTTAAAACGGATGAAGGTTGGTTCCATCCGGGTAATGTTTGAAGCACCGGCTCGATGGCATGTCTAGTCATCTGGAAGGGCACTTCGGTGGTTTCTTTTCCTTGAATCTTATAAGCGGTGCAAACACTCAGGTCAGCAAATTCATCCAATACATCGGCCTTGGTCATGATCACTTTGGTTACGCCATTGATCATACAGGCGAATTTAAGGGCCACCAGGTCGATCCATCCACAGCGACGGGGGCGGCCGGTGGTAGCGCCAAATTCATTACCGATCTTGCGCAACTGCTCGCCCGTTTCATTTTCAAGTTCTGTAGGGAATGGTCCGCTTCCAACCCTTGTGCAATAAGCTTTTGTTACACCCAACACATCCCGGATTTTTTGCGGGGCAACACCCAGTCCGTTGCACACCCCGGCCGAAATGGTATTGGAGGAAGTAACAAAGGGGAAGGTGCCAAAATCAATATCAAGCATGCTTCCCTGGGCCCCTTCGGCCAGTATCTTCTTGCCTTTGGACAGTTCGCGGTTGATGAAATATTCCCCATTTACGATATTCAGGCTGCGAAGAAATTCAATGGCCTCAAAGAATTCCTCTTCCCAGGCCGTGATATCTTCCTGAAGGCCGTAAGTATCCAGCATGCGTTGGTGCTTGAGCCGGAGTTTGATATAGGAAGTAGTAAAGCTTTTATCCAGCAGGTCACCTACCCGGAGACCGTTCCTGCCGGTTTTATCCATATAGGCAGGGCCAATCCCTTTGAGGGTAGAGCCGATCTTTTCATTTCCTTTGGAAATCTCCGAGGCTTTGTCAAGCGCCCGGTGGGTTGGAAGGATCAGGTGTGTACGTTCGGCAATAAAGAGGTTCTTCCGAAGATCCACCCCAAAACCCGATACGGTGTCACATTCCTTTTTTAGAGTTACAGGGTCAAGCACCACGCCATTCCCAATGAGGTTGATGGTATTTTCATGAAAAACGCCAGATGGTATCTGGTGAAGTACGATCTTTTTGTCTCCTACGTAGAGAGTATGCCCGGCATTGGGACCTCCCTGAAACCGCGCAATCAGGTCGTAGCCCGAAGCAAAATAGTCAACGATCTTTCCTTTTCCTTCATCTCCCCACTGCAACCCGAGTATTACGTCAATCATGATTTATATATTAGTAAAGCGGGGGCAAAAATAAGACTTCCCACCTTACCGGATCAGTGTCACTGTTCCTTTTTTCGTGATCAGTTTTCCATCCCTTGTCAACCCCTGTACCATCCACACAAACACACCGGTTGGCTGATCCATTCCGCTCAGGCGTCCATCCCATCCCTGACCCAATATATTGGTGGAATATACCATCTGTCCCCATTTATTAAACACCCTGAAATACCGCAGTTCCTTGATCCCTACCGGGAAAGGCCTGAAAATATCGTTTAGTCCGTCGCCATTCGGGGTAAAGGCCGATGGCACATACAGATCGGGGCCATTATACACCTTGATCACCACATCCGCCGTTCCCTTACATCCTGCCTGGGTGGTGGCGGTCACGGTCAGTATGGCATCCCCGTTAACGGTATATACCGGGTTCGGGATATTGGGGTCGCTTAATCCTGCCGCCGGGCTCCACACATAGTCCGTACCTACCGAGGTGGCATTGAGCTGGAACTGGTCGCCATAATACCCTACCGTATCCTTGGGGGTCACCTTAATCACAATCGGTGGTGTTACATCCACGGTCACCTCATCGGGTACCAGGGAACGACATCCATTGGCCCCAACGACCATCAGTGAATAAGTAATGGTTTTGGAGGGAGTGGATACAGGGTTCTGGCTGGTACCACTGTTTAGTTCAGTAGCCGGGGTCCATTGGTATTGTACCCCACCTGCTCCCGACAAGGTATAATCCTGACCAAAACAGATAAACCCATCTGGTCCGGCATTGGGAATCGGGGCGGGCATTACGTTTACGATAATAGTGTCATTCACTTGACAACGACCAAGCGTGGCGGTTACAATGTACTGGGTAGTATCAGACGGGTTGGCCGTAGGATTGGCCAAAGAGGCCCCACTCAATCCATTTTGTACCTGCCATTGGAATTGATTGGCGTTTGTGGTCAACTGCAATTGTACCGGCACTCCTTCACAAGTGGTTACATCGGGTGAGGGGGTCAGGTTCAGGTTATTGGTCAAACCCACCGTAACCGGCTGGGATGTGGTACAATTCCGGCTATCCTTCACCGTAAAATTATAGGTACCGGGTCCTACATTGAAAATATTCGAAGCCTGGAAGTTGGTGCCACCCAGGGAATACTGATAGTTGGCATTTCCTCCAGCGGGGGTAATGTTGATCTGCCCGTTATCACCCCCATCGCAGGTTGCATTGGAGGTGGTGAACGTAGCGGTAAGCACCGCAGGTTCCGTCATATTCACATTGGCCTGGCTTACCTGACATCCATTGTTGTCGCGGGTAAAAATCGTGTACGTTCCTACCGGAACATTGAAAGTATTACCACTCTGCCAGGTAGTTCCATCCAGGGAATACTGATAAGGACCGGTTCCCCCAGCGGCCGTTGCCGTGATCAAACCGTCGGAAAGTCCGTTGCAGGTTACTGCTTGCACGGTTTGAGTTGCCGTAAGGGCTGTGGGCTGGGTAAGGCTGGCTGTAGTGGTGCCTGAGCAGCCATTATTGTCCCGGAAGAAAATGGTATAGTTACCGGCGGTAAGTCCATTAAACACATTGGAGCCCTGGTAATTTATCCCATCCAGCGAATAAGCATACGGTGGTGTACCAATGCCCGTTTGGAGATTGACCGTGATGCTGCCATTGGCTCCGCCAAAACAACTTACATCGGTCTTGGCCGCCGAACCGGTTAAAGGAACACCCGGAGGTACCGTTACGGGCAGGCTATTCAAGGCACAACCCCAACTATCGGTAATTGAAATATTGTAATTGGCTGCCGCCAGTCCGGTAAACACATTGGCCGGTTGAACAGGCCCGCCATTCAATGAATACTGGTAAGGACCGGTTCCATTGTTTGGTGTAATGGTAATGGTACCATTGCTGGCCCCTCCACAGGATGTTGAGGTGGTCACAGCCGCGGCACCCAATGGTTGGCCCACTGGTACAACCCCGGTTAATCCGTTAATCGTGCATCCGCTTCCATCCACAACATTAATCGTATGGTTACCAGAAGCCATACCGGTAAAGGTATTACCCGCCTGTAATGGACCTGCATCTATGGAATATTGGTATGGCGCTGACCCATTGGTCGGTGTTACGGTCAAGGTTCCATTCAGGGCCAAGTCACAGGATGGCGCAGTGGAAGAGGTTGTGGCTGCCAGGGCCTGTCCTGCCCCGATGGTGATTTGCAACCCGTTTACCATACAACCATTGGCATCACGAACATTGACCAGGTGGTTTCCTGCAGTCAACCCGTTAAAAGTATTGGAGTTTTGCCAGGGTCCTCCGTCGATCATGTATTGGAAAGGTCCGGTTCCATTGGATGGTGTTATCGTGGCTGTTCCATTGGTGGCACCCGTACAGGTTGCCGGGGTAGTGGCAGCGCTGGCGGCCAGGGCCTGTCCGGCTCCCACCACCGCCTGCAGATTGCTCAGTACACAACCTCCTGCATCAGTAACACGAATGAAATAAGTTCCTGGTGCCAGTCCGGAAAATACATTGCTTCCCTGGATAGGCCCGCTGTTTAGGGAATATTGATAGGGGGCGGTTCCCGTAGTGGGTGAAATGGTAATGGTACCATTATTTACGCCGGAACAGGCCGCCGGTGTTGTGGTCACGTTGGCCACAAGTGGCTGACCCGGGAATACCGTTACGATCAGGTTATTGGCCGAGCAACCAAAGGCATCCCTGACATTGATAAAATAGGTGCCTGGGGCTAAACCTGAAAACACATTGCTGGTTTGCCAGGGCCCGCCATTAAGATTATACTGGAATGGCCCAGCGCCATTTTGGGGGTTCACGGTTATGCTTCCATTGGAAGCGCCTGTACAGGCCGTGGGTTGGGAAACGGTTTGAACAGTCAGGGTTCCAATCAGTGCAACCGTAGTATTAATGGTGGAAGCACAACCGTTGGGATCCTGTACCTGTACGGTATAGGGACCTGCTGTAAGACCTGAAAAAACGTTACTGGCTTGAACTGGGCCACCATTCAGGGTGTACTGATAGGGAGGCGTACCTACCCCGGCGGGTACATTCACGGTAATGGAGCCATTGGGTGCGCCACAGGTAGCATTGGCCGTAGCCGCAGTGGCATTCAGACTATTGGTCTTGTTAACGGTAATGGTATCATTGGTGACCAGGTTGGCCCCGCCATCACAAGCTGAAAAAGTAGTGCGAATGATGTATTGCTGGGAGGCACCGGTGGGACAGATATTCGGAAAAGAAAGGTCCAACAGACCCGCGGTGGTGGTGGCTGTATCAGCCGCCCTTATTACGGTACCGCTCATATCCAGTATCTCAGCGCTAACAAACCGTGAACCGCCACCATTGGGGGTAAAACGCCACCCTTCGTTGGATGCAGTCCATTGGGTGGCATTTCTTCCGGCACCGGCCACCCATTTTGTACGGGTCCAGTCCTGAATACCAAAGATGGCCTTTCCGTTATCCGAACTGGAGGTACAGAGTTGTTTTTGCTGAAAGAAAACATCCACCAACCCTGTAGATTCATGCAAAACGATCTGGAAGGTATTGGGGAAGGAGGCACCACAAGACCCGCCAAATATTCCCACATGATAAAAACTGATCACGAATTTCCGGCAGGGGGCGCTTCCATATACCTCCCACTGGATCTTGCGATCAGAGGGGCTTTGTCCGTTTGAAGGATCAAGATCGGAGTAATTGGCCATGATGCTTGACCGGGGATAATACCATTGGGCACCCTGGTTACAGGCAGTTCCTCCATTGAGGGGAATGGGTGGCCCGATATGGTAAGCATTGGCACAGGAGCCGGTACCATTTGTCAGGTAGTCAAACGTGACGAGCCCATTGGAACCAACAACAATGTTGGAGAAAATGGAATCGTAAAAACAAAAATTAAAGGGCAGGGGGATCGTACTGCTGAAGCGGTCATCCAGATAGAGACCAAAATCCTCGCTACCCGAAGCCGAAAAGAACGGAAAAGGGCTGTAAGGAATGCTGTTCAGGGCATAGTCTCCTGTGGATTTCAGGTGGGGTACCCGCACGGTAACCGTGCTGCAACTAACCCCGCAGGGAAAGTTGACGGTGGTATTATTGTTCCCGGTAGAAAAACAGGATTGCGCATCAGCAAAGAAGGGTGCTAATAGCAGTACGGATAAAAATTGAGATAGCCTCGACCTCAATATTCTCATTGCAGTCAGTTTCAATTAAATAAGTGCTAAAGAAGGGGTAAGATACAAAAAACCCTTTAGGCTGGGAAAGCTACGTGGGAAAAAAACACCGGTTTAATTGGGAGATTCCGTATCAAATCGGTCAACCGATTGAATACCACCAAGTTGTTTTAATCGCTGGACAAGCACGTCCAGCTCTTCTTTATCGTGAACAAATACTTTGATGTTTCCTTCAAAAACACCTTCCCGTGCTTCTACGGTAAGCGCGCTGATATTGATCCGCATTTCCCCGGAAATAAGGTTGGTGATTTTATTA
>JAYRZH010000042.1:0-23708 GCA_041916555.1 Chitinophagaceae bacterium
CAACATGTTCCACCACTCTTTCCACTTCAGGGGTATCTACAAAGGCGCATTGCAAACGGATCAGTTCACCATGGTGGGAAATCAGCATATCCCCTTTCCCGATCAATTGTTCGGCACCTCCGGCATCCAAAATGGTGCGGGAATCGATCTTGGAGGAAACTTTGAAGGCAACGCGGGAGGGGAAGTTGGCCTTGATGGTACCGGTAATGATATTAACCGACGGACGTTGGGTGGCAATGATCAGGTGGATACCTACCGCACGCGCCAATTGGGCAAGCCTGGCAATGGGCATTTCAATTTCCTTCCCGGCCGTCATGATCAGATCGGCAAACTCATCGATCACCAATACGATAAAGGGTAGGTATTGATGCCCTTTTTGCGGGTTCAGTTTGCGTTTGACAAATTTTTCATTGTACTCCTTGATATTCCTGGCACCTGCTTCCTTTAGCAGGTCGTACCGGTTATCCATCTCAATACACAGGGCATTGAGGGTATGGACCACTTTCTTGGTGTCGGTAATGATCGCTTCATCATCGCCCGGTAATTTGGCCAGAAAATGCTTTTCAATAAGCCGGTACACGCTTAACTCCACCTTCTTCGGGTCGATCAGCACCAGCTTTAATTGGGAAGGATGTTTTTTATATAACAGGGAAACGAGGATAGCATTTAATCCCACCGATTTACCCTGACCGGTGGCACCGGCCATCAACAAGTGGGGCATGGAGGTAAGATCAACGATATAGTTTTCATTATCGATCTTTTTGCCCAGAGCGATTGGAAGGCTATAGGTATTGTGCTGAAATTTTTCGGAGGAAAGCAGGGTCTTCATGCTCACCACACTTTTCTTGATATTGGGAACTTCAATTCCAATGGTTCCCTTACCCGGAATAGGGGCAATGATGCGGATACCAAGGGCGGCGAGACTTAAAGCGATATCATCTTCCAGGTTTTTGATACGGGAAATGCGGACCCCGGCGGCCGGAACGATCTCATAGAGTGTAACAGTAGGGCCAACCGTGGCACTGATTTTTTGGATCAGGATATCGTAATTCTTGAGGGTGTTGATGATCTGATTTTTGTGAGTCTCCAACTCGGAAGTATCCTGAACGATCTTTTCACTGGCGTATGTTTCCAGCAAATCGATTTTGGGATATTTATAATCCCGAAGATCGAGGGTAGGCTCATAGGGAGGAAGGTTCTCATAGGTCTTTTCCTTTTCCTCCTGGTGTGTTTCGGGGGTCGATTTGATCTCGAGTTCCAGGTCACTGGTTTCCGTAACAGGCGTTGAAAGTCCGGCGATTTTTTTGGGCGGAAGTTCAGGTTCAGGTTCCACAGGCATTTCAATCGCTACTGGTTGCACAGGCTCCACAATGGGTTCAGGGATAAGGACAGGCTCTTCCTCTTTCTCGATGATGGAGAATACAGGGGATTCCTCTTCCTTTACCGGAGGTAAAATGACACTGGCCCCTTTCTTGAGCCGGTTACCTTTGCCATTATCCTCAGCATATAGATCATTAATTGTTTTGCCCCCAATAGTCAGAACCGGATCTTCCTGGTTGGGTTCCAATTCCGGTTGAACTTCGGGATTGAGTTCTTTTGGTTTTTTCTCCGGCAGGTTGAACTTGGGATTAAATTGCCAGATGATATAGGCCAGGGCGATCACTGCGAGCAATAATCCGGTTCCAAATACCCCGATCAATCCGATCAGCCAGTTATTTATATAATCACCGGCTTTTCCACCAAAGGGGAATTGGGTGCCGGGGGTTAAAAAGGCCAGGGAAACGGAGAGCACCGTCATGCCAACGGTCACATAGCGGAGGTTTCGCCAGAGGGACCACACTTTTCGTTCAAACAGCAGGTTTACACCCAGGATAAAAAAGAAGGTGCAGATAAGCAGGGAAGCGACCCCAAAGCCTTTATAAATAAAAAAATGAGCAGTCAGGGCACCCAGCCTACCAAGCAGGTTGGACACTGAAACATCTTCCCCAAAAAGGATGGAAGCCCCTTTGTGGACTACATCCTGGTCTTCCTTCCAGGTAAAGAAATAGGAAATGAAAGAAGTAAAAAGCAATAGGGAGACCAGGAGCGACACAGCCCCCACGATCTTCCAGGTTCTTTCGTCCCGGGCAATCTGGCGCAGATCGAGTTTCTCCTCCTTTTCTGTCTTCAAGGGCGCCCCCTCCGCTTTTGATGCACTTTTCTTCTTTAGCTTATTAGCCATTGGGCAAAGATAAACTTTACCGGGTTTTACCAGAAAATACCACGAAAGTGTTATTGCCGGGGGAGTTAATTCCCGGTTGGGAACTGTATTTTTGTCGGGTACCGTCCATCCATGAGGCTATCGAACCCCATTTTCGCTTTGAGCCGTAGCATTTGCTTGCCTGTTTTCCTGGTACTGGTCATTCAATTTTCAACCAGCGCTCAGGGAAACAAACCCCCTTTTGTGGATGTGGATAGCATCAGGACAGGGAGCCGTATTCTTTCCTCAACCTACTATTCCATTGTACCCGCCAAATTCAAAATTGAAGACTGGACCCAGACAAAGCTGATCAAACTTACCCCCAAGAATTTTAAGATTCCTGCCTCCAGCGTATCTGATAAGGTACTGGTGCATTTTCGCCTCCTGAACAGCAGTGATACCACGAGGGGGTTTTATTTTTTCCCGGGGTTTTATTTCCGGGATATGACGCTTTATCAATGGACCGAAGGGAAGGCGGTGCCAATACCCCGGGTGGTACCCAAAGACCCCGATAGCTCCGGATACCGGTACCTAAGCATAGCCGCCAGGGATACCAGTGAAATCCTGGTGGTGCTTACCTGCGAAAAGACCTACAACATTGTAATTTCCCCAAGGTTGATCCGGGAGAGTTTCTTTGTGCCGTACATGCTTCAGTTCATGAGTCAATACCGGAATGTTGACCTTGTGACCTATGTATTCTGCGGGCTTTTGTTGATGATGATCTTGTTTTCCCTGGCTACCTATGCCATGGGCGCCAACCGGGAGTTTCTTTTTTATGCCGGGTATGCCTTGTTGCTCGGGGCTATGTTGTTCACAAAATCGATTTTCAATTTCCGCATCAATCCAACCAGTTATCTTTTTGAAACTTATATTGACTTTGTGTTACAGGCCATTGGCCACTGCAGCTACCTGGCTTTCATGATGTACTTTCTGGAAACCAAAAAAACACACCCTTTTCTCCACCGTCTCTATAAAATCGGCATTATCTGGGTTTTGCTGGCGCTGGTAGCCTATACCATTCTTCATTTTGGAACACCCACCTATCTGCCGGAAAATATGGTGGAAAACGGGACCAAGTTTTTCCTGATCCTGCTGGCCATTGTGTTTATGATATATAGTTCGCGGCACTGGAATGACCGGTTATTGAGGTATCTTTTTTGGGGGAACCTGTTGCTGATCGTTTTCTCCGTTTTCTCCCAGTTGCTCATCCTGCTTCCCTCTATCCGATCCAACAGCGGGCTTTTTTACAATTCCCTATTCTATTACGAAATAGGTTTATTCCTCGAGCTGATCTTTTTCCTGGTAGGCCTGGCCTATAAAAACCGGCGGCAGATCATCATTCAAACCAGGGAAAAAGAACGGTTAAAGATCGAAAATGAACGGAAGGAATTGGAAAAGCAGATGGCTGTCATGGCTGCTCACCAGGAAGAACGGGAGCGTATTTCTGCGGATATGCATGATGAACTGGGTTCGGGAATGACCACCATCCGCCTGATGAGTGAGATTGCCAAGAATAAGATGAAACAGGATGTGCCTGCGGAACTGGAAAAAATTTCCCAGTCGGCCAATGATGTGCTGAACAAGATGAATGCCATCATCTGGAGCATGAACAGTGGCAATGACACCCTGGATAACCTGGTATCGTATATCCGGGCTTATAGCCTGGAATACTTTGACGGAACCCCCGTGCTTTGTAAAGTGGATACCCCATCCACCATTCCGGATCAACAGTTGACCGGGGACAAGCGAAGGAATATATTTTTGTGTGTGAAGGAAACGCTCAACAATGTACTCAAGCATGCACAGGCTACGGAAGTGTCCATTTCTATCAGGATAAATACAGACCTGGTGATCCACATTTCTGACAATGGCGTGGGTATTGACCTGGCTAAATTGAGAGAATTTGGAAATGGCCTGAAGAATATTTCCCAGCGAATGAACAAGATCGGTGGCGCCTTTTTTATTGAAAACAAAAACGGCACTTCAACCACCCTGGTCTATCCCCTTTGATTCCCCTTTGATACAGCCACCACGACAAAAATCCACCCCAGAATAAAGAGGACACCACCAATCGGAGTGATCAGTCCCCATCCACCCATTCCGATGGTGGAAGTGGCCTTCAGATAGGTTAGCAAATACAGGGACCCGGAAAAAAAGAGGGTGCCAAGACCAAAAAAGAGGGCGGCAAGGGAAAGCGAACGGGAATGGAATTTTTCGGTCAGGATGCCGACCAGAATAAGACCAAGGGCATGGATCATTTGGTATTGAACCCCGGTTTGAAAGGTGGCAACCGTTTCCTGAGGAACCAGTTTTTTCAAGCCATGTGCCCCAAAAGCCCCCAGGGCTACCGCCAGACCCGCCAGGGCGGCTCCAATGCTTATGTATCGTTTATGCATGCAGGATTTTTTGCAGAATGAGATCCAGGCGGTCTTCTTCATCTCCATGAATAATCACCTCCGCCTGTTCATAGAAAATCCGGCGATCGGATATCTTTTTTTGAATAAATGAACGCAACTGATCATCGGAAAGTTCCCGTAATAAGGGGCGGGAATCTTTTTCTTTGACCAGGCGATGAAAAAGGGTTTCGGTCGGTGTGTTGATCCAAACCGTCAGCCCTTCTTCATTCATGTAGCCAATATTGTTGAAGTAACAAGGGGTACCACCGCCGGTAGCCATGACAAAGGCATCATGGCTTTCGGAAAAAATATGAAGCACTTCCTTTTCTGCCTTCCGGAAATACTCCTCCCCTTCCTGTTCAAATATTTCGTTGATGGATCTTTCTTCCTGGTTGACCACCTGCTCATCCAGATCAAAGAAGGGTAGCCCGAGTTTCTGGCTGATCAGCCTTCCCATGTGGGTTTTTCCAGAACCCATAAATCCGATGAGGAAAATTTTCATGTTGTTATCTCCATTATTTAAAGGCATTGATCCCGGTGACATCCATACCCGTTATGAGCAGATGGATATCATGGGTGCCTTCGTAGGTGATCACACTTTCTATATTCATCATGTGACGCATGATGCTGTATTCCCCGGTGATGCCCATACCGCCTAAAATCTGTCTGGCTTCCCGGCTCACGGTATGAGCCACTTCGCAACCGGTGCGTTTGGCCATGGAAACCTGTTGGGGGGTGGCCCTTCCTTCATTCATCAATACGGCCACGCGCCAGTTTAGCAATTGGGCCTTGGTAATTTCGGTAACCATTTCGGCCAACTTTTTTTGTTGCAATTGAAAACCCGCGATCGGTTTACCAAACTGTACCCGTTCCTTGGCATAACGAAGGGCGGTATCATAGCAATCCATGGCGGCGCCAATAGTACCCCAAGCAATGCCAAAGCGGGCTTTGGTAAGACAGCTCAGCGGCCCTTTTAACCCCTGAACATTGGGGAGGATATTGGCCTTGGGGACTTTTACATTATCAAAAACCAACTCACCGGTAGCGGAAGCCCGAAGGCTCCATTTGCCATGGGTGGTTGGGGTAGAAAATCCTTCCATTCCTCGCTCTACGATCAAACCGCGAATGATCCCTTGTTCATCTTTGGCCCAAACGACGGCCACCTGGGAGAAGGGGGCATTGCTGATCCACATTTTAGCTCCATTCAATATCACATGGTCACCGGCATCGCGGATATTGGTGAGCATGCTGCTGGGGTCACTTCCGTGGTTAGGCTCCGTTAAACCAAAACAACCCAGCCACTCCCCGGATGCCAGTTTGGGAAGGTATTTTTTCCGTTGTTCTTCGTTGCCAAATGCATAGATCGGGTACATGACCAGTGAACCTTGCACCGAAGCCGTTGACCTGACCCCGCTATCCCCTCTTTCCAATTCCTGCATCATCAGGCCATAGCTGATATAATCCAACCCACCGCCGCCATATTCAACCGGTACGGTTGGACCAAAGCAACCCAATTCACCCATTTGTTTAACAATAAACTGGGGGAATTCCGCGCGTTGGGCATAATCTTCAATAATGGGAGAAATCTCTTTTTTTACATAATTCCTGACCGATTCCCGGATCAGTTTATGTTCGTCGGTAAGCAATTCGTCAAGCTGGTAATAATCCGGGCTTTGAAACAAGTCGGTACGTGCGGCCATGAAAGAAGTATTTTAGGCAAAGTTAATGGCTAATAGGTAAATGCTAATAGCCCTTTGCTTTCACCTATTGGCCATAATATCTTTTTTAAGTCAGTTTGTTTAAGTAACCGGCCATTTCCTGTTGGTATTGCTGGGCAATGGCCCGGGCTTCGGCAGCGAAATCACTCCCTTCTGAGGCATAGAGAATGGCGCGGCTGACATTGACGAGGATACCGCCATCAGCGATCATGGCTTTTTCGGAAATTTCTCTCAGGCTGCCCCCCTGAAAACCTACACCCGGTACGAGGTAAAAATGACCGGGGGTCCTTTTCCGGATATTGACAAAGGCTTCAGCCTGGGTGGCGCCTACCACAAACATCAGGTTATCGTTGGTACCCCAGGTAGAAACCGTGGAAAGAACCTTTTCATATAATAATTCTCCCCCGGCGGGCAGAAGTTCAAAATCGGCTGCTCCGGCATTGGAGGTTAGTCCAAGCACAATGGCCCATTTGCCCGGGTACTGCAGAAAGGGTTTTACGCTGTCTTCCCCCATATACGGGGCAACGGTGATCGCATCAAAGGGAATGGTTTCAAAAAAAGCCCTGGCATATTGATCGGAGGTATTGCCAATATCCCCTCTTTTTGCATCAGCGATCAGGAAATGATCTGTTCCGATATAGGCCACGGTTTTTTCCATGACCTCCCACCCTTTCGACCCCATGGCTTCATAGAATGCCGTGTTTATCTTGTAGCTGACACAAAGGTCGCGGGTAGCGTCAATGATCGCCTGGTTAAAGGCAAGTACTTTATCGGGATGAGTCTGCAATACTGCAGGAATCTTACGGGGGTCGGTATCAAGACCGACGCAGAGATAGGAGCCTTTTTGAAAGATCCGGTTCGAAAGTTCTTGACGGGTCATGACGCGAAGTTAACCATCCAACCATCAACAACCAATCCTGTTCTACCGCTTTCCAACCCTTACCACTTTCTCTTTGGTTTCTGTTGGTCTGGGTGTGGCCGTCAGTCGTTTTCCGCGTTCGCGTTTGGTCACCGAATTGCCGGCAATGCCTTTAATTGTTCCCCGGCAATTGGCGCTGCCACAGCGACACTCAAATGGCTCGGCCGTGCGGTCAAGCAGGGTGGCATAGTCAAGGGTGAGTTCCTCCCCTTTTTTTATCAGTCGCCGGGTCAGAACATTGAGTCCGTCATAATGCGTATTGGGATCACAGCTATGGTTCTGAGGTGCCCATTGAAGCGGATCATCGTCCCAGAGAATATATACCTCACTGCTGATGGGATAGGCATAGCGGCGGAAATGTTCCTTTAGTTCTTCGGGCCAATGTTTCTCCACATGTCTTCGGGTTACAATGCGCTGGGCCCTTTCTTCGCCTTTAAAAACAACTACACCTGCGGGTATGTCTTCGGTGGCGTAAATGCCATATCCGGCAATGGAATTTCCTTTGATCCTGAATTTCTTCTGACGACGCTTATGCCTTGCGATCCCCTCTTCCACGATATGTTTTAAGAAACCGGACTGGCCAATGCCATCAAATTTCAGGATAAAATCAGCCGAGCCTTCGTATCCATCAGTATAAAATACGGAACAGGTAAAATTGATCTCCAGAAAATAGATCTCCTTTTTATCGTTTACCCTGAAATCTAGCCGGGCATATCCCACCCCGTTAAAGGCATTGAATATCCGTTCGGCTGCCAGTTTCAGTTCTATTTCGAGTACCGTATCATCACAAGGCACATTGCAGTCGGGGTGGAGTTCGGAGGTTTTCAGGGCATAGGTCTTAAAGGACCGATTGGGCGGGAACACATATTCAACTGGTTTAAACACGGTGCAGGATTGTTCCGGTTGGCCATTTGCCGCCACCAAAACCGTAAACTCCCTGCCATCGATATACTCTTCCACCAACAGTTCGCCATATTCCGGCAAGAGTTCCTCCACCTTTTGTCTGAGTTCCGCTTCGGTGTTTACACGGGAATTCTCATCGATCCCGAGGCTATCACCGGCTTTTGCAGGTTTTACAAAAAGCGGATATTTTAATTGGGAGCCGATCCCTTTCAGGTCTTCCGGTTGTTGAACCAGCACATAGGCCGGTGTTTTTATCCCCTCGCAAAAGGCCAGATATTTCATTAGAGGTTTGGGAGGGTCATAAAGATTGGAACTGGGCCCGGTAAACGGGAGGTTAAGCAGTTCGAGCGTATGGATCACATCGATGGAAGGCACTTCCCATTCGAGGTAACCTTCACAGAGGTTGACAAATACGTCATATCCTTTGCGGGAGAGGTCGCGCAATTGCCGGTAAGTGGTTAGTTTGTTAACCAGTACATGGTCCACGGTAGCCCCGGGATAGAGGGCTGACAGGTTTCTGGCAGGATCATAATGCTGATAATCCACGGCGGAGGTGGAATAGTCAGGTTGTAGCACACATATCTTCATACATTCGGTTTATGACGCCGCAGCGCATCCTCGAGAATCTCACAGGTGAGATGTGTATCTGATTTTTTGGCAAAACGCAGGATGGCCCCGATAGAGGTAAAGTTCTCATCTTCACTTAATCCACATTGCGCATTTACTTCAAGTACAAACATCTTCCCGGTTTCCTTATCCATCCTTATGTCGATCCGGCCATAGCCAGTTCCATCCACCGCTTTATAGGCAGCCATACTCAGGTCCTCGAGCAGGGGGAGCAGTTCAGGTTCCGGTTGTCCATAATTATAGAGGAACTGATCATTCTCCACCGGTTTTTCATCCTCATAGGTTTCCCAGAGGCGGTCGTAAGACAGAAACTGTTCGGTTTCAGGTAAACCCTGGTGAAACAATCTTTCCGCCGGTGGGTAGAAGATCAGGTCATCCCCACTTCCAACAATAAAGGTGGTAAACTCCCTTCCTTTAATGAATTCCTCGGCCAGTATGCCACCACCGGAAAGGTCCCAACCATGATATCCTTCCCGCATTTCTTTTAACCTGGCGGCACATTCCTCAATGGATTGAACCACATTTCGGATACCGATACCCATACTGCCACCGGATATGGCCGGTTTAAGGATCAGCGGGCAACCGATACGGTCAAACAACCCAGGCAGGTTTGAATCGTTGTTCTGCATCACTTCCCACCGTGGTGTGGGAACACCATGCCGTTCAAAGGCCTGCTTCATCGGGATCTTGGAGGTTGTGATCTCGTAAAAGAAACGGTTGGACCCGGTATAAACCAATCCGGCCGCTTTTAATTCATCAATGACAGAAATACCAGGTGTGCCATTGATCTCATCTCCATCGCATAGATTAATCACCAGGGGGTTCTTGCCATTGGCGGAAGAACGAATTTCGCCAATCACCCTCTGGTAATCATGAATGCTGACGGGTTGCCATTGCCAATCACAATTTAATTCGTCAAATACACGGGTATATTCCTTTATCCCCTCTGTAAAATCATAGTAATACTGAAGGTTGGGGTCATCCGTATGCAGATACGGAGCCAGAACCCAAACCTTATAGGAAGATAATGCCGCTTGAATACTCATGTACCCAAGCAATATAAAGTCTATTTATTAACTGATAAAACTATATTTCCAACATTTCCCTTAAATAACAACCCAATAACCAAACTTCATGAAAGGTATTGTATAAAGGGACCGGGGCTACCCGTATCACACCGGGTTCCCGCCAATCGGCCATTATCCCTTTTTGGGTTAGGTGATCAAATACTTTTCTTCCATCTTTTGGAAAATACAGGGATACCTGACACCCGTGGCGCTCTGGTTCCCGGGGGGTGAGTATGGTCAGCTTTTTACCTTCAGGCAGTTGCTCGTTGATACCATCCAGGAGGAACCAAAGCCAGGCGGTGAGTTTCTTTTGTTTTTGCAGGATATTATCCCAGCCTGCCTCTTCAACCATTGACAGGGAGGAACGATGGGCCGCGTAAAGCAATAGGGAGGGGGTGCTTAACTGCCAGCCTTCTGCCGTCCGGATCGGGTTAAAACCGGGTTTCATTTGAAAGCGGGTAGCCTTATCATATCCCCACCAACCGGCCAAGCGGGGAATTGAACTGTCATTATGAAACCGCTGATGGATATAAACAGCTCCCACGGCACCGGGTCCTGCATTCAGGTATTTATAAGAACACCAGGCGGCGAAATCCACGTCCCAGTTATGCAGGGAAAGAGAAATATTTCCGGCCGCATGGGCCAGGTCAAAACCCACGTAAGCCCCAACCGCATGACCCGCTCCTGTTATGGCGGGCATATCCATGACCTGACCGGTGTAGTAATTGATGCCCCCCAACAGGACCAGGGCCAGTTCATCTCCGGTATTGTAGATCTGCTCCAGGATATCTTCCGTTCGGACTGTGGACTCGTTTGGCCGGGGTTGTATTTCAATCAGTATATCGGCGGGATCCATTCCCCGGGACCTGATATGGGTTTCAAACATATACTGGTCGCTGGGAAATGCCTTGCTTTCGCAGAGGATCTTTCTGCGCTTTCCTTCAGGGCGGTAAAAACTGACCAGTAGTAAATGAAGATTGACCGTCAATTGATTCATGACAGATATCCCTTCCGGCCTACACCCTACGATGGTGGAAAGCGGACCGGTAAGGGCCTCATGATAATCCATCCAGGGTTGGGGGGCATGAAAAAAACCTTCCACTCCCAGGTTCGCCCAGTCTTGCAGGATGGTGTCAAGGTAATTCCGGGTGGCTTTGGGTTGAAGGCCGAGGGAATTACCGAGGAAATAAACTTTATCCTGTCCATTTTGGGCCGGAATGATAAACCTTTCGCGCATAAAGGCAATCGCATCCTCGCTGTCTAATTGCCTGGCAAAGGCTTCCGTGTTTTGAAAGTTCATGATGCTCAATGGGGGTAAAGTTTCTTTTTTCTTTTCTTCATTTCCCCGGCTATGAATTGTGCCCCGGCGTCTCCTGCAGAGAGGCGGTCAATAACATGCTGGAAACTCTCTTCATCCCGGTTCTGGCTTAGTTTGAATACATGTTCCAGCCTGGTCACTTCGAGGGAAAAGGGGAGAATGCCTTTGAGCATTTTATCAATATAATCCTGGGGAAGATTGTCAAAAAAAGTGGATGACTCGAGGTTCCCACCTTCATAATGCAGGGTGAGTTTTTTCATCACGCGGATCAGTTCCTCCTGATCGCCAAAATGAAGGGTGCCATGGGCCTGCACCGTCATATAATTCCAGGTAGAACCCATATTTGGGTTTGTGTACCAGGTAGCGCTTACATAGGCATGGGGACTGGTAAAAACGGCCATTACTTTGTCGGGGTTGGCCTGAAAGGCTTTGATGTGGTCACTGCCTTTGCTGATATGCCCTATGAGGAAAAGTTTGTCATCTTTTTCTTCGATCAGGATTGGCACCTGGGTAACCGATGGATGGCCATGCTGGTCAACCCCGCAGAGCAATACAAAAGGATGAGCTTCCATAAAGCCACTGATCTCCGCGGCTTCTGGTTCTTTGAAGTAGGGAAGGTTGTACATGGGACAAAAATAAGTCCCTTCCACGGATCAGGACACTACCTCAATGACTTTTGTAGCCCCCAGGTTTGCATTTCGCATCGCGATACTTCTGGCGGCCAGTCCGGCAAAATCCTCAAAAGCCTTTCGGGTGATCCGGTCATCGCTCAACATGATGGGCACCCCTTTGTCACCCCCTTCGCGGATGCTCTGTACCAGGGGTACCTGGCCCAGGAAGGGGATATCATATTCATCGGCGAGGCGTTTACCCCCATCCTTTCCAAAGATGTAGTATTTATTATCGGGGAGTTCAGCCGGGGTGAAGTAGCTCATGTTCTCAACCAGTCCGATAATGGGCACATTGATTTGTGCCTGGCCAAACATGGCAATACCTTTTTTAGCATCGGCCAGGGCCACATCCTGGGGGGTGGTTACGATCACCACACCGGTAACAGGTACGGTTTGCATCAGGGTAAGATGGATATCTCCGGTGCCGGGGGGCATATCTACCACAAGATAATCCAGGTCGCCCCAATATACTTCGGTTACAAATTGCCGTATGGCGCTACTGGCCATGGGGCCCCGCCAGACCACGGCATTCTTTTCATCCACGAGCAAACCGATGCTTAACAGCTTAATGCCATATTTCTCCAGGGGGGCGATCATGGCTTTGCCGTCAATTTCCATCATCATGGGGCGTTCCCCTCTTACCCCAAACATGATCGGTACGCTGGGGCCATAGATATCCGCATCCATCAGCCCAACCTTGGCGCCACCTTGAGAAAGGGCCAGGGCCAGGTTAGCAGATACCGTACTCTTCCCTACCCCTCCTTTTCCACTCACCACCGCAATGATATTTTTTACCTGGGGAAGTATGGCGCTGCTGTCCACCCGATTGGTAGAGGTATTGGAGGTAAAATTCACTTTTACCTCGGCTTCCTTGTTGACCAGAAGTTTTACCGCATGCACACAGGCATTTCCGATCATATCTTTCATGGGACAGGCCGGGGTGGTCAACACAACGGTAAAGGAAACCTTGTTCCCATCAATCTCAATGTCCTTTACCATATCCAGGGTCACCAGGTCCTTGCCCAGATCGGGCTCTTGCACATTCCGTAACGCATCCAGTACTTTCTCCTTGGTCATTTTAAAAGCTTATGTTAAAAAAAAGAATGGTTTGCAAAGTTAAACATCCGGGCTCCTATTTTGTTTCCTATTTAGGTAACTAGTCCCTATTTTTGGCGAAGTGAAGAAAATTCTGCTTTATACAGTCATTTTGCTGGCATTTTTGCCCACCCGCTCCAGCGCCCAGTTTGAGTCGGTCAGAGACTCCGTAGTTCAATTATATGGTATTGTGATGACGGCAGACAGCCTGGTAGGGATCCCGGCCGTGAGTATAGTGGTCAAAGGCCAGAACAGGGGTACCATTACGAATGCAGAAGGTGTATTTTCCATTGTGGTCTTAAAGGGAGATATAGTAGAATTTACCCATGTAAGCTATAAGTCCAAGCTGGTCAATATTCCCCGAAACCTGGAGGGCAATCAATACAGTGTGGTACAATTGATGGTAGCCGATACGGTTTACCTGCCTGCCACGATTATTAAACCGCGTCCAACTGCCGAACAGTTTGCCCGCGACTTTGTCAATGCCAAGGTGGATGATGATGATATAGAAGTAGCCCGGAAAAATACCAGTATTGCCGCCCGAAGAGCTTTGCTAAGAACAATCCCCTCTGATGGCCGGGAAGCGACAAATATCCAACTTCGTAATGTGGCCAACCGGGCCGTTTATGCCGGACAGACACCTCCTCAAAACATCTTTAACCCGGCAGCCTGGGCCGAGTTCATTAATTCCTGGAAGCGCGGGGATTTTAAGCGGAAGAATTGACGGTTGAAAAGTAGATTACACGGATTCCCTACTTTTGTCAAATTCAAATTCAATTTTCATGTTCAACATCGGAGATAATGTTTCCGTCATTGGTGCAGGCACCATGGGAAACGGGATAGCGCATGTTTTTGCCCAGCACGGATTTAAAGTAACCCTGATCGACATTGCCCAGCCACAATTGGATAAAGCGGTAGCTACCATTGCCAAGAACCTGGACCGGATGGTTGCCAAAGAGATCATTCGCAAAGAGTTGAAAGAAAAAACCCTGGCGAATATCAGCACGGCCATTTCTATCGAACAGGGGGTAAAGAATGCCTCATTGGTTATAGAAGCCGCGACTGAACAAACCGAACTCAAACTTCGGATCTTTCAACAACTGGATACCTCCGCGCCCAAGGATTGTGTACTGGCCAGCAATACCTCTTCCATATCCATCACTAAGATTGGCGCGGTAACCCAGCGACCTGATAAGGTGATTGGCATGCACTTTATGAACCCGGTGCCCGTAATGAAGCTGGTAGAAGTGATCAATGGATATAATACCAGTAAGGAGGTAAGCGAGGCCATTGTAGCTCTTAGCAAACAATTGGGCAAGGTTCCCTGTGTGGTCAATGATTATCCAGGATTTATAGCCAACCGGATACTAATCCCCATGATCAATGAATCCATCTGCGCCCTGTATGAAGGTATCGCGGGGGTGGAAGAGATCGACTCGATCATGAAGTTGGGTATGGCCCACCCCATGGGCCCTTTGCAACTGGCAGATTTTATCGGTCTGGATGTTTGCCTCTCTATATTAAATGTACTCCATGATGGTTTTGGCCATCCCAAATATGCCCCCTGTCCTTTGCTGGTAAATATGGTCACCGCGGGTAAACTCGGGGTTAAATCCGGTGAAGGATTTTATTTATATACCCCAGGAAATAAGGAATTGGTGGTGAGCAGAAGGTTTGTGAAGTGAGGGGGGGAATGGTGAATAGGTGAATAGGTGAATGGTGAATAAGTGAATGGTGAATAAGTGAATGGTCAATGTGTGGATAGTCGAATATGATTATTTTGGTATAACTCATTCACCCATTCACCATTCTCCTATTCACCATTCCCCCATTCACCATTCCCGCCCTTCCATTTTTCGGAAAAACTATCCGTCTGTCGGAAATGGGCACGAACCATAGAGTCTCCAGATATTTGATTTTCATTTTGTTGTGTGTTTGGCACCGGTTTGGACTTCTCTCTGTCAAATACCCGAAAAATGAAAACAAAATTCTACCCTATCATCCTGATCGCTGCCCTGATGGCTGGCCTACAAACCCTGGCCCAGAGCAATAACACCGGCACCATTGGCGTGCTTTTTCGTGAAACATTTGGCAAAGGAAACAATAAAGCTTCCCTGCCTTCCGGTCGTACAACCTATTCATACAATTCTGGTAGCGCCATCAACGATGGTGAATATCATCTGTACAAGAAAACCAATGGCCGTTCTGAGTGGCATGCTGCCGATGACCATACCGGTGACGGTAATGGACGTGCCATGGTGATCAATGCCAGTTATGCAGCCGGTGAGTTTTACCGTGATACTGTAACCGGACTTACCTCAAACTCCTACTACAGCATTTACCTGTATGTGATGAATGTAAATACCCTGGGTACCTGTGGTTCCTCTGCCCTGCTTCCCCGTTTGCAGTTTATCGTGGAAGCCTATAATGCCAACGGTACATTTACCCAACTGACCACTTTCACTTCACAATATATTGCCCAAACCGCCTCCCCTACCTGGGTGCAGGTTGGTGGCACTTTTACCCTTGGCGCTGGTCAAACCAGTGTTCGCTACCGGATCCTTAATAACCAGACCGGTGGTTGTGGTAATGACCTGGCTATTGATGACATAACCTTTGACCGGGTAATGTCCACACTGCCTGTTACCGGGCTTCAAACCTCGGCCGTTCGCAACAATAATGATGTTACCATCAAATGGTCAACCCTGACCGAATCCAATACCAGTCATTTTGTGGTGGAAAAAAGCACCAATGGTAAAGACTGGGAAGCCATCGGTTCTGAGGCCGCCGCAGGTAACAGCATCTTTAAAAAAGAATATAGCCTGAACGACACCAAACCTGCCACTGAAAATTATTACCGTATCCAACAAGTGGATATCGATGGAACCTTCACCTACTCCAATGTAGTGACCATCCGCGTGAATGCCAGCGTTATCAAAGCCAGCACCTACCCCAACCCCTTTACCGCCGGAATCCAGATCGATGTAAAAGCCGAATCCAATCAGGCAGTGTCTGTTAACCTGTATGATATGAATGGAAAAGTGGTGAAGCAAGTAAATACCGAACTCCGCAAAGGTTCAAACAGCCTTGCCATGAATGACCTGAAGAATATGCCTGCCGGTATGTACCTCATGGACATTACCAGCCGCGAAGGTCAAAGCATCTACAAGACCAAACTGATGAAGCAATAATAAGCAACAGGATTTTTTTTCAATTTTCACGGGTTAAGGACGGCCGTCACTACATAGTGGCGGTTTTTCTTTTTATACGAGAGAGTGTCAATACCGGGATGCCAGAATTGGGAAAAAATGTCCGAAAACAGGAAAAACCATTTCTTCGTCTTTTTTCTTTTTTATTATTTTTCAGGCATTTAGTTTTTTGGCACAGGTTTGGCCTATACGTTACCACGAATACGAATCAAAAACCTAAAAGATCCAAAGCCCTACAGAAAAACCACTAGATCCTGACTATGACAAAAACCTTGTCAGTATCTGAAAAACCAAAGAATCCCTATCCGTACCACAGAGAAACCAAATCATTCACTTTTTTAGGGTTATAAGAAGCTGTTCTATGGTGGAGCAGCTTTTTTTTATTAATTCTTCCCCAATCTCCGCTTCATTTCAGTTACCGGGAAATAGATCATCCGGCCTACCTGCTCCTTTCCCCGGTAGGTGACCACTTTTAGCAATGACACATCTTTTGGTAATGCCAGGGGTTTGGAGTAAACCGGGTAATACTGATCGGGGAATGAGTTCTCGAGGCTGTAGTGAATATTCAACCCCTCGATCTCCGTAGTCATTTGCACCACAATTTCACCCTTGTCGTTGGTTGAGAATTTAAAGTCGGGGTCATACATGCTGCGGGCATATTTTCTTTCAGCGGCATCAAAGCGCTTAAAATGTGATTCCACTTTGGAAACAAATCCGGTCCAGTTTTTTCTTTTAACCGGGGACCAAACATCTTCCGCAAGGGCCATTCCACGGGGCCAGGTCATATAATCGGCATGCCGCATATTGTACACCTGTTCTGTCCAGAGGTTTGCCTGTGCCCCCAGAATGTACTTAGAATCCACCCCATCCGGAAGCGGGTCAAATTCATATACTTTCTTCAGCCTAAGACTGGCGTACACCGGTGGTTCAATGATTCGGTCGCCCTGCATATAGTCTATATAGACAAAGGTTGTTGGGCTCATCACCACTTCGTGTTTCATCTGGGCGGCTTCAATTCCTCCTTTCACACCCCGCCAGCTCATTACAGCGGCATTGGGTGCCAGTCCACCCTGAAGGATCTCATCCCAGCCAATCAGCTTTTTGCCTTTGGAGGCGACAATTTTCTCTACCCTTTTTACAAAATAGCTTTGTACCTCATCCAGGTTTTTGAGATTTTCCTTTTTCATGAGGGCTTTGATTTCCGGCATTTTTTCCCAGAAATTTCTGGCTGTTTCATCACCTCCCATGTGTATGAATTCAAATGGGAAGAGGGAAGCCACTTCCCCAAAAACCTTATCGAGAAATTCATAAACCTTTTCATTGGCCGGGCAAAGGGTATTATCCACAATCCCGTAAAAATGTCCGCTTGGAGGCCATTCCATGATCTTTTCGCCGGAACGTACCTGGTAGTTTTTTGCATCCGGCGTGCAGGACAACTCCGGATAGGAGGCAATGGCGGCCAGGCTATGACCGGGCACATCCACTTCTGGAAGAATATTTACAAACCGGTCAGCGGCATATTTTACCAATTCGCGGATATCATCATGGGTATAATAACCGCCATAATCCTTAGGTTCCTCTGCGGTAGGTTTTGACATATCGCCAAACACCCCGATTCTTTTGGCCCGCCAGGCGCCAACCGAGGTCAGTTTGGGTAAGGATTTAATTTCAATCCGCCATCCTTCATCATCGGTCAGGTGTAAATGAAGCAGGTTGAGCTTGTATTTCACCATCTGGTCAATAAAGGATTTTACTTCATCCTTGGTAAAAAAATGTCTGGAAACATCAAACATCATCCCCCTCCAGCCAAACCGGGGATAATCCACAATCGAAACCATAGGAATGGACCAATCGGCTTTGAGATCAACCGACTTGCCTTCTATAGCCGCGGGAAATAGCTGTAACAGGGTTTGCACTCCGTAAAACAAACCCGCAGGTTGATTGGCCTTAATGACTATACCCGAATTGGAAACATCAAGACGATACCCTTCCTTCCCGATTTCCGCATCATTGGCTGGCACTAACAATAAACGTATGGAAGCCTGTTCGTTGCCGGGGTTTACATTGACCGTTTTCCCGCTGGTGGTTTGAATCCTGTCTCCCAGGAGTTTTGCAGTCCTCATCACTTCCTCTCTAACCAGGTCGCCACTGATCACAACCTGGTCGCCTAATGTAAACCTTCCCTGCCCAATGGAAACATATACAGGCTCGGGAATGAGGTTAAGGGATTCCTGGCCCTGAACTCCCACGAAGGATAGAAACAGCAGGAACAAAAGGAAGTGCTTTTTCATTTGGCTTTGCTTTAATTCGTTTTTGGTATTTTCTCTATGTCAACCCGGTAAAGGTCCTTCAATTTATACAATAATTCACTCTCGCGGTTGCGGGGGATATTAACTTCCAAAAGACAAAAGAGTTGGGTCTCATTTTTCACCACCTGGCAACCGCATTGTTTGAGCAGGGTCATCACGGGGTTCATCAGGGTATAGTCAAAATGAAGACGGTATGGAATGACCACTGCGCGTTGAACCAGAGGGACTGTTTGCAGGGCGAGGGCCGTGCTGTTTTTATAGGCGTTTATCAACCCGGGCACCCCCAGCAAAGTACCGCCAAAATACCTGACCACCACAACCGCCATATCCACCAATTCGCGGCTATCGATCTGGCCAAGGATGGGTCTTCCGGCGCTTCCGGAGGGTTCCCCATCATCACTGCTTCTGAACTGGTTGCCATCGGTTCCCAAGCGATAGGCAAAGCAATGGTGAACCGCCTTTGGGTGTTCTTCCTTTAACTGAGCCAGTCGTTCTTTGAATTCCTCTGCAGAGCTTATAGGAAAGGCATAGGCTAAAAAGCGGCTGCCACGGTCCTTATACTCGGCCACGGATTCCTTTTCGATGGTATAGAAAAAATCGCGGTTATCCATAGGCAATGAGGGCGATAGCCCCTAATGACAAAATGATGCCGATCCAGTTCCATTTGGATAAATGTTCCCTGAATACAACCCAGGCGGTGATGGTGCTGAAAAGCACAATACCCATGTTATTGACCGGAATGATCATTGAACTGTTTGCTGAATATTGTTTTAAAACCATCACCAGGCACCAGATAGAAAAATAATTTGGCACCCCGATCATGATACCCCCCCAGATGGCTCTTTTGTCGAACTTTTGTTTTTGAATGAATATTTGATACAACAATACCAGTAGCCCGATGAGGGCTGCCACGGCAAAGGCGGTTATCAGGTATTGGTTCTTATTGGTTTCGTTCAGATGTTTTGACTCTACAAACTTGATCATCGTATCCAGCAAGCCCGAACCTGCAAAGATGAATACCGGAAAGATCAGCAATCCGGGTTTGAATTTTTTTCCGGATGGCTCGGTCTGCCCCGATGGCCAGCAAGTGAGCACCACCGCCCCTAATGCGGCTATGACCCCAACAATTTTAAGAGCGGTGGATTTTTCCCCATAGAGATATAGGGAGAAAAGAAAGGGAATGACAAGGGAAAGTTTATTGGCGACAGACACCACGGAAACCCCCATTTGCTGGGTGGTAAAACCGATCAGATTAAACAAGGAAATAAAGGTGGCACCCATGATCAGTGCCCAACCTATCCAGGGTTCATGTACCAGAGAGGAGGTAAACGGAGATCCGCCATTGACAAAAGACCCGGTAATGACACAAACCCAATAGTTCACCACCACGGCCTGGGAAACAGGTATCCTGTACCGTTCAAGGATCTTGAAAGAGAGTACAAGCCAGGAGGATAATATAATGCTGCCAATCAGGAATAACATGTTTCATGTTTGTATAGATCGATCCTGTCACCTGTCCAGGCCAAATCAGGCAACCGGCTAAAATTCTTTAATGCCGGGGCCATAACTCCCCCTTCTACCGACATGGAGTCATTGGTGATGACCCTTGCCTCATCCCAATAGTTGGATTGGATAAAGGACTGTAAAAGGGAAGCCCCACCTTCCACGAGCAGGCTGAGTATTTTCATTTCATATAAACAGGCGAGCATTTCAGGAATAAGGGTTCCCTTGCCCATGACTTTTTTATAAGTAAGGTTCCCTTCTTTTCCTTCTTTGATCAGGTTAAAAACTACGGTGGGATATTCACCGGAAAAAAGATGCAGGTTGGCCGGCAGTTTCAGTTCCAGGTCAACCACGGCCCGAAGAGGTTGTTGCCCATCTCCATACCGGTCGGTTAGTTGGGGATTGTCAAGCAAGGCGGTGCGGGTACCAACCAGGATAGCAGATTCTTCGCGGCGCCAGCGGTGAACCAGTCGGCGGGTTTGCTCACTGCTGATCTGGAGAGGCTTTTCTCCTTTCCCGGAAATATATCCATTGGCTGTCTGTGCCCATTTTAATACTACATAGGGCCTCTTTTTCTCGTGAAAAGTAAAGAAACGACGGTTGAGATGACGACATTCCTGCTCAAGGATTCCTGTGATGACGTCAATCCCGGCCAGTTTCAGTTTTTCCACCCCTTTGCCATTTACCTCAGGAAAGGGATCCCTGATGCCGATCACAACTTTTTTTATGCCTTCCTTCACGATCAGGTCGGCGCAGGGCGGGGTTTTTCCAAAATGGGCGCAGGGTTCCAGGGAAACATAGAGGGTTGAGGCGGGAATCAGTGGCTTATCTTCCTCCTTTACACTGGCGAGGCAATTGACTTCTGCATGGGCCTCCCCGTATTGTTTATGATACCCCTCCCCGATAATTCTACCATCATGGACCAATACGGCTCCAACCAATGGATTAGGGGCCGTAAAACCCGTACCCAATGCGGCGAGGGAGATACACCTACGCATATAGGATTCATGTATTTGGGAAGCCATCATGGATGAAGCAAATATAGGTAAGGTCAACGGGATACACGGGATATGAAATACCTTTGCGGCATGCAATTGAATACTGCCCGAAAGATCATCAAAGAGCAATTGGAACCCTATTATGAAGACAATGAAATCCAGCGCATGAACGAAATGCTCCTGGAATGGGCCATCGGTCTGGATCGTTCAGGTCAGATTGCCAATCCGAAAAAGGAACTTACCGAAGAACAACAACAACTGTTACACCAGGGGGTTTCAAGGTTAAGGGACCAGGAACCCATACAATATATCACCGGACAGGCCTGGTTTGCCGGCATGGCTTTTAATGTCGGTCCGGCCGTTCTTATCCCCCGTCCGGAAACCGAAGAACTCGTGGATTGGGTGCTAAAAGAAAATGGCCCTGAAAAACGCCGGGTATTGGATATCGGAACCGGTTCGGGATGTATCCCTGTCAGTTTAAAAAAGCGCAGACCAGCCTGGGAAGTCTCTGCCATTGACATCAGCGCTGAAGCCATTGCGATGGCGACGGAAAATGCCAACAGAAATGAAGCCCCTATTCAGTTTCAGGTGATGGATTTCAGTAAAGAACAGACCTGGACCAGTCTTGGTCAATTTGACCTGATCACTAGCAACCCTCCCTATATACCCTGGAGTGATTGGGATACCCTGCCTGAAAATGTGCGGGAACATGAACCCACCGAAGCCCTGTTTGTGCCGGATGAAACGCCCTTGCTTTTTTACCAGCTAATCGCCCGGTTTGCTTTACAACATTTATCGCCGGAAGGGTTCGTTTATGTCGAAATCAATGAGACACTGGGGAATGAAGTGATTGAATTGTTTCAGGCTTCCGGGTTCACTAAAACGGAATTAAGGAAAGACATGCAGGGCAAAAAGAGAATGGTGAAAGCGGGGAGATGAGTTTTACTGCACGTTCGCTACCACTTTCGCTCCGGCTCTTTTTGCTGCCCGCATTACACGAAATACTTCCCCATAGAAAGAGATGGTATCGGCATTGATCACCACTGAAGGCGTGTCGATCAGGGGTTTTAACCTTATCACTTCAGCCTGGAGCAGGGAATCCAGCATGACCGGGTCGATGGGTTTTTGTCCCATGTAGAAATGCTGGTCTTTATCGATGGTGATTACGATATTCTGTTTGGCCTTGGTATCCTTGGTGCCACGGGGGTTATTTACCTTAACCACGTTGGGGTTTGCCAGGGTGGAAACGATCAGGAAGAACATCAGCAGGATAAAGATGATGTCATTCAGGGAATCCGTGAACACTTCCGGTTCGGCCGTCATTTTTTTTCTCAGCTTCATAGGCGCATACTATCGGGTTGGTTCCTGTAATACATCCAGGAAATCGGCCGCGGCCACTTCCATTTTATTCACATTCTTCTCCAACATGGTATGGAGGAAGTTATAACAGAGATAGGCGATCAGACCAATGATCAGACCGGTAATGGAGGTAACCAGTTTGGTATAGATACCCCCGGCTATGGCGCTGAGGTCAAATTCCCCGGTGGAATTGATCTTAAAGAACAATTGCATCAAACCGGCCAGGGTTCCAACAAACCCAAAAATGGGGGCGGCACGGGATACCACGGAGAGGAAGTTGAGATTCCTTTCGAGGTTGTACATTTCTATCTGCGCCACATTCTCCATGCTGCTTTCGATCATGGTGATCGGTTTGCCGATACGCTGTATCCCCTTGTCCACAATACGGGCAACGGGGTTATTGGTATTCTTGGCAAAACTGCGGGCGGCGGTAATATTTCCACTGGTGATATGGTCGCGGATAATATTCATGAAATTACCATCCACTTTTGACGCCTTGTTAATGGCGATATAACGTTCAAAAAAGAAGAATACGGTTAACAGGAACATGGCGGCGAGGGGTATCATGATCCAGCCCCCCAGGGAAAGCAGTTCGAAAATACTCAGTTTTCCATCGCCATTGGAGTCACCCTGAAGCACATTGGTAGCTGCATTGGCCAGTTGCCTGGTTGTATCGAGCTGCAATAGAAATTCAAGCATAGATTATACTTTAGGTCGTAAATGTAGTTTATCGGTCAGGAAATCAATTTTTGAACCATCGATTATTTATCAACAGTTGTGTGAAACAACGAAAAAAATAATGCCGCATTTTGTGCGGCATTGGAATTTCGGAATACTTTAACATGCTATTTCCCGGTACCGGCCTGTTTCATCATCATGGCCTGTATTTGCCGCATGGTATTTTCCATTCCTTCCGGGCTACCGTCGAGGAATATTACGTTCCCTTTGCCATATTCGGCAAAGTTCTTCACGGCTTCCGTCCACATGGAGAACAGGATCACATTGGTATCGAGGTTGGCCTGTTTCATTTGTTCGGCGGCCTGGGTCATACCTTCAGCCACTTCTTTTCTAAACAGGGCCACACCCTGGCCACGCAGCCTGGCGGCTTCTCTTTCGGCCTCGGCGGCGATCTTGATCGCGTTCCCTTCAGCTTCGGCGGATTTGGTCTTCGTGATCAACAGGGCCTGACCTTCATTCTCCGCGGCTGCTTTGAGGTTGTTACTGGCCACCACCTTGCTCATGGAATCCAGGATCAGCTTATCAAAAGTGATATCATTGATCTGAAGGTCTTGCAAATGATACCCCCAGGTTTCGAGGGTATGGTCAATTTCAGCTTTTACATATTCCACGATCTCGCGGCGAAGACCCAGGATTTCC
>JAYRZH010000043.1:0-23399 GCA_041916555.1 Chitinophagaceae bacterium
TTTTCCATCACCAAAGGAAAAACTGGCTTCAACAAGGGGAGATTTCAGGCTGCCAAATCCAGCCTTGATATAACTGGTATTATCCCAGCGTCCCCCACTGTCAATACTCAGGGCCAGGGGTTGCAAAGTGCCTGGTTGATACGCAAACAACAGGTTCTGGTTGGGGATCGAATAATTCAACACCGGCCGGCTGGTATCATTGGGGGCCGGGGAGGGATTGAAATTGATCTTGGCCGACTCCTTTAAGACAGGTTTGAACTCGGAGATGATATCCACCGATTTCTTTTTCGTGGTATCCTGCGCGTTTACCAGACCCACAGAAAGCAGGCCGGTGGAGAGTAGGATCGAGGAGAGGAGAAAACCCTTTGTCATACGTATTTCTTAAATGCTTTTAATCAAATTTTATCCGTTCACTTTACTTTCCCTTTGCTCTTCTTCAAGCACTTTGGTAAGCTTGGCCTGAGCTTCTGTTTTCAGGTCAGGGTTCAGGCTATTATCCACAATGCTCTGGTAGGTGGCCTTGGCGTTGAAATAATCTTTCTGTTTATAAAATACATCCCCAAGCAGAATGTAGGCCTTGGTAACCCAGAAATCATAGGAACCTGATTTATTGATCACTTCAAAAGCGGCCTTCTCCGCATCAGCCATCCGGTTAAGTGCAAACCAGCTATTAGCGATTTCATACCTGGCCTCGGCAGCAAGGGCGGCCTTGTTCAGAGAAACTACTGTTTTGTAATTGGCAATGGCCAGGTCATACTGCCGGTTTACCTGGTATGATTTCGCGATAGCCATATTGGCCAGTGTCTTATCATCCGTGCTGCTTCCTTTTTCATTTACCAGTTCCTTCGCATTATCAAGGGCCTCATTCCATTTTTCGAGTTGGTACTGACTGCGTAACAGGCCGCGCATGGCCTCCAGTTTGTTCTCCTGTTTGCTGGCCAGTTGTTTTAGTTGACTGAAATACTTTTCCGACTGATCATAATTCTTCAACTCAAAGAAGGATATCCGGGCCAGTTGGAGAACGCTGGGTTCTGCAAATGGATTGGGGGCCCTTTCAGCCACATAATCAAACCGACTGACCGCCTCCGGCCATTTTTTCCGGTCGGCATAAATACCACCACTATAGAAATTCGCTTCCAGGGCATGTGCCCCGGTAGGGAACCGCTGGAGATAGGATCCAAAGGCATTCAGGGCGGCATCCTTGTTTCCATTGGCATACTGGATTTCTGCCGCGGCCCAGCTTAGGGAATCCTCGGTACTCACACTCAACGGCCTCCCCGCCCCTCTCATAAAAGCGGAAAATTCATCCGGCTGGCCTTGTTCCACATAGATGGCCCTGATATCAGAAATGGCATCCTCCGCCTCCTGGGAATTGGGATAGGTACTCACCAGTTTCTTATAACGAACCAGGGCTTCATTGTTATTATTGATATTGTAATAGGCATTGCCTGATTTAAGATAGGCCTGTGGTTTGAACCTGTCATTATTCCCGGCGATCAGTTTATCCAGATAAGGAATGGCTTCACTAAACCGCTCATCTGCCAGGTAAGCATTGGCAATCTCCAGATTGGCATCGTTCACCAATCCGCTAGTCGGGAACTTACGGGTCAGGTTATTCATCAATTTCACTTTCTCAGAAGTGCTCTTAACCCCGGCCAACATGGCCAATTGAAAAGTGGCATAGTCTTCGGCCGGCCAGGAAAACTTGATCACATTGTCATACATGGGCCTGGCCTTGTTGTAATTCTTTTCCATGTAATAACAGTCCGCTGTCCGCAGATAGGCATCCTGGGTCAGCGGATCTGAATTGAGCGCCGGGCTTTTGGCCAGGGACTCAAAAAATGTGAGCGCCACCGGATAATTCTCTTTGCGGAGGTAGCAATACCCGAGGTTATATCTGACTGTATTTGTATTGGCTTCCCCATTTGCCGGCGCGCCGGCATCTTTGTACGCGTTATAGTACCTGATCGCGTTATCAATATCATTGTTCCGATAGGCAATTTCTCCTTTCCAAAATTGCACATAAGGCAGTACCCGCTCATTGTTTGGTGCCTTTAGCGCTTTATCCAGCAATGTATTGGCTTCGGTTAATTGTCCGTCATTGATCAACTCGGTAGCACGGCCAAATAATATCTGGGGATAGAAACGTTTGGCGTTGGGAGTTGGGTTTGCCATACCTTCCAATAAAGTGAGCGCTTCCCGGTAGTTATTGGTATTGGCCAAAACACCCACCAACAGTTCCCTTGCTTCGGGTGTATAGGTGGAATTGGGATAATCTGCCAGAAAGGACTGAAGTCCTTTGAGGGCCTCATCCTGGTAACCTAACTCATAGGAGAGCTTGGCATACTGGTATTTTGATATTTCTTTTTGGGAAGCATTGCTGCTATTCGAGGCGCAAAACAGAAAAGCACTCCGGGCATTAGCCTTCTCCCCAGTTTTCAGATAGGAATCCCCCAGGAGGTACATCGCGTGTTGACTCAGGGAATCCTCCTTCCCTCCCAGTTGCTTAAATCCGGTAATGGCCTTCTGGTAATTTTTGGCCATGTAATAGGAGTAAGACAATTCATACAGGTTCTCACGGGTTACCTTGCTTGTACCCGCCACATAAGATTCCAGGTATGGAAGGGCCTTGGTGTATTCCTTCTTCTCAAAATAGGCATGCCCCAGCAGTTGTTTAAGCTCCAGGTCATAATACTGTGAACCCCCTCCCCTGATCTTGTTCTCGGCATAAGCCAGCGCCTCATCCTTTTTCCCCTGGATATAATAGATTTGGGCAATGTAGTAAGGCACCACCTGGGCATACTGTTTTTCATTTTCTACCAGGCGGAAACTTTGCAAAGCCTCATTGTAATTACGGTCACGAAATGCCAGGAATCCATAATAATAATTTGCATCCAGGTAATTTGGATCATCCTTTAGTACCCGAACTGTATTGAAAAGGGGTTTGGCCTGGTTAAACCGTTGCAGGGTAAAATAACAATACCCCTGGTGAAATTTCATATCCGCTATCTCGCGGTTGCTCAGGTTTGCGATACCGGCCTGCTCATATAACTGGGCCGCGGTAGCAAAATCCTGTTTTCGATAATAATACTCAGCCAGGTGAAACCCTAACTGTTGTATGCGGGGATTGTTCTTCTCCAAATCAATATAATCACGCGCCATGTTCACCGCGCGTTCTTCATTCTGCTTTAAGGCGCAAACGGTGAAATAATATTTTACCTCCTGCGACATGATCGCGTCGTTGACACGAACAGATTCCGTCAACCCGGATTCCAGCTCTTTGAGCAAGGGATAGGCAAGACTATATTGCTCCCGCTGGAAAAGATCCTTTGCCAACTTGAATTTTTCCTGGGGATCATTATTCACCGCTGTCTGTTGCCCATACACTAAAAGGCCAGTAAGTATGGCCGCGAAGAGGAGGCTGATTTGCTTCATGCTGGATGTCCTTTAACCGTTGAATCGATAAACGTCGTAAATATTCAAATTATTTCTTCTGTCACCAAAGTTCGTTCCAAACAGGTGTGGAAAAGTGAATAACCCAGAGTGATTTAACATAGTTTTGGGTAAATGGTGGTATCTTGCGAACAAATGAAAAAGCTTTTTACTACCCGTTACACCGATCTTTCATTTAACATCACCATGTTCGTTTTGAGGGTTGGATTTGCCACCCTCCTGTTTCTTCAGCACGGGCTTCCAAAACTGATGGATTTCCCCAATATGAAAGACCGTTTTTTTGATCCTTTTGGCGTGGGACCTACTGCCAGTCTTATCCTGGTCATCTTTGCCGAAGTATTTTGTTCGCTATTCCTGATACTGGGCTTATTTACCAGGCTTGCCGCTTTTGTCCTGGTGGTTTGTTTCCTGGTCATTGTGTTCATGGCGCTAAAGAACAGTCCGTTGGCTAAGATGGAAAACGCCCTGCTCTTTCTTTTTGTATTCCTGGGCATCCTGCTTTGTGGCCCCGGCAAATGGAGTATTGACAGTTTAATTGGAAAATAATGTTTACTGCAAATAACAAGATTCGTGTTCGCTATGCCGAAACCGACCAAATGGGGGTAGTTTACCATGGCAATTATTTTGCGTATTTTGAAGCCTCGCGGGCAGAAGCGTTCCGTGAACTGGGATTATCCTATGCCGAGTTGGAAAAGGAAGGTGTAATCATGCCGATCATCGATGTACATGCCAGGTTTTTTCGTCCTGCCCTGTATGACGACCTGCTCACCATCCGCACCATACTCAAGGAATTACCGGTTCACCATAAAATCGAATTCCATCATGAAGTGTATAATGAGAAAGAGGAATTGCTGACCAACGCCACCATCGTACTTTATTTCATGGAGAAAAAAGAAATGAAAAGGACTTCGATGCCGGAGCGAATGCGAAAAACCCTCGAACCTTATTTTTAATGAGCCAGGAACCCCTGTCACCCCTTACACCCGACCCATCCCCATCATCATCCCCCCCGGGTGAAGAGGCTGTTTTGTACCCATCCAAACCTTTTCTGGATGAAAAATCTGCCAATGTTTGGGTTAAATCCCTGGGCTCCCTGGCACTCTATCTGGTCGTTGGCTATGTGATCTTTCAAGATTGGAAACTGCTCCTGATCATCACCGGCATCGTCATGCTTCATGAAATGGGGCATTTTCTGGCCATGAAAATCTTTGACTACAAGGAACTCGGCATTTTCTTTATCCCACTCCTTGGGGCTTATGCCGCCGGTACCAAACATGAAGTATCCCAACGGCAATCCATCATCATTTTGCTGGCCGGACCACTGCCTGGTATCATCCTTGGCCTGGCCCTGTTTATCTTTAAAGACCATTTCAACCATCCGCTGGTTCCCGTTACCGGCTCCCTCCTGCTTTTCCTTAATCTGCTTAACCTGCTTCCTATCTATCCACTCGATGGCGGGCAGATCCTTCACCGGCTTTTTCTCGACGAGAAAAACATCATTGGCCGCACTTTCATGGTGCTCTCTGCCTTGTTCATGTTCTGGTTTGACTGGGCCTATATCTACCCCAACTCCACCCTGATGGCCCTTCTCCTGCTGTACTTTCCAATCAATATCCTAATACGGCTAAAAGCCGATATTGACAATACCAAAATGGTCAACCGCATAGAAAGCGAAGGGGTTAACCTGAACAAAGATTACCTGGATATCACAGATGAAGAATACTGGAAAATCAGGGCGGCCTTTATCAAGCACCATCCCGACCTACACGATATCCCCCCGGGACCTCCCTATGAATACGCCTCCCGGGAAGACAAGGTCATCACCACCATGCAGGGCATGTTGCAACGACTCATCATCATGGACCTTTCTGTCGTGGAAAAAATCGCCATCATCCTGCTTTGGGTTGGATGTTTTGCGGCCCCTGTACTCCTGGAACTTCAAATCAACCTGTTCCGCGCCTTCTAAAACCAGAATGGCTTTTGATTACTTAAGCAGGTCCAGCACCTGGTACATCTTCTTTACGATTGCCCCCGAAGAACCATTGTAATTGTTTACCAGAAAAGAAAAAATATACTCCTTCCCATTCTTTGCTTTATGGTATCCGGCATAACCTTTCACATCACCAATGGTACCACTCTTGATCGTCATTCCATTGTACTGTGGGAAAGCCTGCAAATAAGCCGGGAACCAGACCTGCTTTCTCGCATACCTGAGTATTTCCACCTGGGCATGGGTCGTAACCCGGTTGGCTGGTGAAAGTCCCGATCCGTCATACAAGTTTAGCTCCCCGGGATTGATTCCTTTCCCGGCCCAATAGCCCTGAACCACCTTTATCCTGGCACCCAGGTCCAATGACGATCCTGCCTCAACCGGCATTGATTGCAGCAAAGCCTCCCCATATAGGTTCACACTTTTTTTCAAATACCAGTAAATGATTGAATCCAAGGAAGGAGACCGGTGTTCCACCAGGGTTTTGTAACCAGTCTCGATACTGCTCCCTTTATTTTCAAGTCGGCTGGTGGAAACAGCCTGGGGATCAATATCCACTCCCGCTTCGTGCAGGTATCGCAAAAATTCCATTCCTAAAGTATGACCAGGGTCTGGACTCGCTCCTGAAATGATAAAACTATCTTTCTGTGGAGGAATCGATCCCTTGATGGTTGCCAGATTGGAAAACGGTGGGCAAAATATATACGCATTATCACCCGAACCTGGTGCTCCCGATACTACCTGACTATTAAACTGCACCTGGTCCTGGTTAGGATAGGTTCCCTTTATCCCAACCCTGGTACCTGTTGCCCCGCTTTGCAGAAAAAGATCATATTGATTCTCCCTCCAGTTTAGCCAAGACCATCCCGAACCATAGTAATTCCCCATATCATCCCATACATATCCCCCGGGAACAGACACGATATCACCAGTCGGACGATCAACGACCAATAACTGCCTGACAGGACTTCCGGCAGTTTCCTTTCTAACCAATTCCGCCCAACGACGCAATAAAACAGAATCTATCGTGGATGTATAACGCCAACTACCCAGCGTAGGATCACCCGTGCCCTTTATCTGTAACAAATAACCCGACCCATCCTGTGAGGGTTTTCCGTTTAGAATGGTATTAAAAACAAAACCCTTTCCCAGTAATTCATAGGCAGTAGCGGCTATAATCACTTTTTGGGTGGATGCAGGGGCCAGGCCCATCCGGCTGTTTTTATCAAACACCACCTGGCCTGTATTGGCATCAATCACATAAAGAGATGCTGTGCCATACCGCATTTGCGAATCTTTTTCAAAAGCAGCAAAAGCCGTTTTTAGCTTCTGCGAAAGGGTTTGACCCCATACCGAACCATATCCGATAAATAAGCCTACCAATAACAAAACTTTTTTCATACCGGGTGGGTTATTACTTTGCGTTCAAATTAAGCATTTATCCCTAACCAATTTCAAACAATGATCCACGCTTCCATCATCACCATTGGGGATGAGTTACTCATAGGCCAGACCATTGACACCAACAGCGCCTGGATGGCCCAGGAATTAAACAAAGAAGGGATCTGGGTCAGGTACCGCACGGCTGTTGGGGATGATGCCGATGACATACGCACCTCACTGGATATTGAACTGGGCCGTTCCCCGATTGTACTGATCACGGGTGGATTGGGCCCTACCGCCGATGATATCACCAAACCCCTACTCGCTTCATACTTTGGAGGAAAGATGGTGGTCAATGAAGAAGTGTTGCAACATGTAAAAGGTATTTTCACCCGCCTCAACCGCCCGCTGCTAGAACGAAACCTGAAACAGGCCGAAGTGCCTGATACCTGCACCGTATTGCATAATGCACGAGGTACCGCCCCTGGTATGTGGTTTGAACACGACGGGAAAGTGGTTGTTTCCATGCCTGGTGTTCCCCATGAAATGAAAGGGTTGATGATGGATGAGGTCATTCCCCGGCTCCTGAAAAAATTCAAGCTTCCGGCCATCCTTCACCGGACCGCCTTCACGGCCGGTCAGGGTGAATCTTTTATCGCGGAACGACTTAGCAAGCTGGAAGCCGGGCTTCCCGCACATATCAAACTGGCCTATCTCCCCAACTATGGCATGGTACGACTAAGACTTACTGCCCGGGGCGAAGACCCCGATGTACTGGCAAGGGAAATAGAACCCTGGTTTGAGGAATTAAAGACCCTGGTGAAAGATATACTGGTGTCGGATGAAGACAAAGGGCTTGAGCAAATACTGGGCGAAATACTGGTGGCAAGAAATAAGACCATGGCAACGGCTGAAAGCTGTACCGGAGGCTATATCGCCCACCTGATTACCACCAACCCCGGTTCCTCGGCCTATTTTCAAGGAAGTGTGGTCAGTTATGCCAATAAAGTCAAAGAAAAGGTGCTGATGGTGCCAGGGGAAATTCTCCAGTCAAAAGGTGCGGTTAGCGAAGAAACCGTCATCCGGATGATCAGTGGGGTTTTGGCACAAACCGGTAGCGATTACGCATTGGCCACTTCAGGGATCATGGGCCCCACGGGTGGAACGGAAGATAAACCCGTTGGCACCGTTTGGATCGCCGCGGGAAATAAAGATCAGGTAATCACCCGTAAACTAAACCTCCGTTTTGACAGACGAAAAAATATTGAAGTCACCGCTCAATCCGCCTTAGACCTGCTGAGAAGATTTATTTTGGAAGAGGACTAACACTTGTACGTTAATCCCGAAGCCCTTACCTTTGAAGCCAATAATTTTAACTATAAACTGACCAGCATGTCCCTCGTTGATCTCATCATGCCCAAACTTGGAGAAAGCATCATGGAAGCCACCATTTTGAAATGGCATAAGCAACCAGGTGACAAAGTGGCCATGGATGAAACTGTGCTTGAGATCGCGACCGATAAAGTGGACAGTGAAGTTCCCAGCACAGCCGAAGGGATAATTGAAGAAATCCTTTTCCAGGTGAATGATGTAGTGCCTATCGGTACCGTGATTGCACGGATCAAAACGGCCTCCGGTGCAGGTACCTCCCCGGCCCCGGTAGTAAATACCCCGGTGGCAACACCTGCTCCCTTGCCTGCCGCGGCGCCTAATCCTGTTAAGACAATTCAGGTGGCCTCTACCGCCACACCAAGCAATAGCAATGGTCTGGGGCAGCGATTCTATTCCCCACTGGTGCTGAACATTGCTGCCAGTGAAGGCGTAAGCATGACCGAATTGGAAGCCCTTTCCGGTACCGGAAATGAAGGAAGGGTTACAAAGAAGGATATTCTACAATATGTCAATGATAAAAGGGCGGGAAAAGTAAGTCTGTCTGCCACCCCTGCCCAGACCAGCACCGAACTGACCGTTCCCATTTCCCGGATCGAAACACCGGCTGCCTCAATGGTCAATACCACCGCGAGCGGAAACGTGGAGATCATTGAAATGGACCGCATGCGTAAGCTGATCGCCGATCACATGGTGAGAAGCAAACAAACAAGTCCGCACGTAACCAGCTTCACCGAAGCCGATGTTACCAATATAGTGATGTGGCGCAACCGGGTAAAAAAGGATTTTGAAAAAAGGGAAAATACCAAGATCACTTTTACTCCCCTATTCATAGAAGCTATCGTAAAATGCATCAAGAAGTTCCCGCTGATCAACTCCTCCGTTGAAGGGGACCGCATCATCGTGAAGAAAGACATCAATATCGGGATGGCCACCGCCCTGCAAAGTGGCAACCTGATCGTGCCGGTGATCAAAGGCGCTGATCAGCTAAACCTGGTTGGGTTAACCAAAAAAGTAAACCAACTGGCAGATAACGCACGAAACAATAAACTCACCCCGGATGATACAACGGGCGGGACCTTTACCCTTACCAATGTGGGTACATTTGGTAGCCTGATGGGAACCCCCATCATCAACCAGCCACAGGTTGCCATTCTTGCCGTTGGCGCCATCAAGAAGAGACCCGTAGTGGTGGAAACGCCACAGGGTGACAGCATCGCCATCCGCCACATGATGTATCTCAGCATGAGCTATGACCATCGCATCGTGGATGGAAGTTTGGGGGCCACCTTCCTTACGGCCGTAGCCAAGGAATTGGAGAGTTTTGATGAAGAGAGGGAATTTTAATCAGGACTATTCACTTGCTGCCCCGAATTTTTCCCGCTTGAAAAGTTTTTTCTTCCCTTTGATTTTTACTTCGAAGAGGTTGTCGTATTCCTTATCGTTCAGGTCGCCCTGTACCTTTGTGGCGCCGCAAAGCATATTGACAATATCATCCACCGTATTGGAATGACCCACCACCAACAGGTTTTTTTTATGCGCCAGCAAGGTTGAGATAAAGGCTGAATCCGGTTTTGGCCCATACAATTCGATCTTTACCCCAAAATGATCCGCCGTAGGGGTAGCAGTTGAAACCGTTCTCACCGTCTGGGTGGAGTACACCATCGAAATCTTCTTATCCTTTAACACTTCTTTTAAATCCTCCGCCCTTTGTTGCCCTGGAACAGACAGAGGCACATCCGAATTCATATTCGGACCGGCTGGCGCTTTTTCGGCATGCCTCACCACATAGATCGTGTGAGAGCAGGAAGTGAGCATGACAAGCAGCAAAGGAATCAGGCGCATAGGCTATAGTTAATAACGATAAAATTATGTAATTTAAAGCTACAAACCCCACGATATGAAAACCCTTTCCGAAACCTGGTTTGCCGAAGGCTATATTGATTTTGAGTTAAAAAAATACACGCTGCTGGCCTATCTGCAGGAAGTCAATAAGTGCTTTGATCAAAACAAACTCTATCCCCAATTGGCCGATGTGGTTTTTCATTATAACAATATTGTGGCCTTTCGGGAAAACAAGAAATTCCTGCAGGAGCATTTTCCCAAGAGGCTTACAGGGATCCAGATGGAGAAACTCCAATTGTTGTACGAGCAAATGATCGAAGACCCGGAGGTCATTCAGGAATTGGAGGAGATCATTCATTTTGCCGCGGCAAAAATGAAACATACCATTGAAAATGGGTCGGAGATTTATGATTTTATTGAGGACAAACTGGTGATCAGTCCGGTTGGTCTTATTCCACTGGAAATGAACGAAGGTTATTTCATGCTGCGTTCAGGTAGTTCAAGTGCCACCTATGTGTATGAATACCGCCTGAGCATATTTGAAAAGCATGATGAAAAATACCGGAGCATGCGCACGCATTATGTGGATTGCTGGAACCATAGCCTGGTGTACAGTTTTGAAGGCATCAAAACGGAATTGGTGCGGTCAAGGACCGCTTTACCCAATCCGGCCGTTTATGCCATTGAAACAGGGCTAAAGCTTCCGTTGGAAGAAACCCTACTCCCCATCGCAAAAAGAAGCCTTGTGAAGTTTATTCACAAGGCTGCGTGACAAAAACCAAGCTAAGCTGTTTACATCACTTTCACTGATTGGAAGAATTTCTCCCGAATCGGAGCGGAAGGATGTCCGGAGGAATATGTAAAGCTATACACTTTGGAAGCCAGAAATACGGAGAAAACATGCATTTTCTCCTTCTCCCCTGTTTGTTCGCTTAAAAAGTCAACTTCAAAAAGATAAGTGGTATTGCCTTGCAATTTGCCACGGGTGGAGGAAATCATTTCCGACCCCTCGAGTTCGCCCATAAAGCCGGTTTTGAATTGCTCCTCAAATTCATCGGTATCAGCCATGCTTTGGATCATGGCAGAGTCAAGACCAAAATTCTTAAAGTCGATGATGGTCACGGTGTAGCTGGCGGAATCAAACAAAGTGGTGAAGATCTCCACCTGCTCCATGTCCAGCTTCATCAGGGAATCAGGCACCTGAAAACTGATCTTGTTGTCAAGGGTAAGTTTTACCCAGGGTTTCTGGGAAAAAGAAAAAAGGGATACGGCAAGGAATGCCACCATAAAAAGAGCTCGTCTCATGTTAAGTGTGTATTTAGAGGTACAAAGAAAACAGGTGTTCCCCGGATTTTATAACCAAATCGGTTAATTATTTTCTCCGGGTTCATCCAGGCCCCAATCCTTTCCTTTCTCTACATAGGGTACCCCGTCGGTGATCCACCGGGTTGGTTTCTCCCCTTTCAATATCCAGTCAAAGAATTGTTGCATACGGATCTGGTAATCCAGCCGGTCTTTTCTCACCGTTAACCCATGCCCTTCCCCATTGTAGTTCAGCATCCAAACCTGTTTTCCCAGGCGCCTGAGTGCTGTAAACATTTCAATGCCCTGGTACCAGGGAACCGCCCCATCGGCATCGTTGTGAAGGATGACTACGGGGGTTTTTACCCGATCCAGGTAAAAAAGCGGCGAATTCTCGAGATAGAGTTGTTTTTTCTCCCAAAGGGTTGCACCGATACGACTTTGTGTTTTTTCATACTGAAATTGCCGGTTCAATCCGGTCTCCCAACGGATCCCGCCATAGGCGCTGGTCATATTAACCACCGGGGCCCCCGACCAGGCTGCCTTGAACAGGTTGGTCCGGGTGATCAGGTAGGCTACCTGGTATCCACCCCAACTATGCCCCTGGATGGCCATGCGGGTACTGTCCACATACCCCTTTTTAACCACTGCCCTCGCCCCACTGACTACATAATCATAGGCCCCTTGTCCCGGATACCCGATCTTATACTTTATATCCGGCACAAAGATCACATAGCCCCGGCTGGTATAAAAGGGAATATTAATCATGCTGCGGATAGGTGCCGGAGCATAATAAGTATGCAGGGTATTGCTCATTTCCTCATAGAAATAGCAGATCATCGGGTATTTCTTGCGGGGATCAAAATTCTCAGGTTTATAAATGATCCCTGTAGATTGCTTCCCGTTATATGCTTTCCAGGTAAACAATTCCGCCGTTCCCCATAGATAATCGGCCTGCTGGGGGTTTATGGCCGACAGTCTTGTTTCAGGCCCATCGGCCAAGGATGTGTACAAATCTGGTGCTTGCTTAAAATTCTCCTTTGTGAATAATAAGGTGGCCGCTTCACGGGCTTTGACGGGCGTACCATAGTCAAACCCGGAATTAACCACCGGCAATGGCTGAGGTTTGTCAAAACTGCTTTGCCAGAGGCCAAATGATTTATTGGTTTCACTGTACAGGGAAAACAACTGCTCCCCCGTCATCTTTATATACTTTTCTTCTGGGTCGGTATTGATCCTTCTGACAACAATATTCTTTCCGCGGGGATCAAGGGAAGCAAATACACGCAACGGTGATTTTTTCCCTGTCAGGTCCAGTTTCCAAACTTCAAACTTGTCATAGACCAGCACGGTGGAATCCCCTTCCGGCCAACCCAAAATCCCATAAGGAAATGGATCATTGGGAAGATCATGCCCCTCATCAAATAATTTCACCTTAAGTCCCGTGGAGATATTCTTTGCGGTCTTGCCATCATAACCAAAATAGGCCTTGGCTTTGTAATCATACCAAATCATTTGGTTCCCCGAGGGAGAAATAAAGCTGGCATTAAACACCCCTTCAAAATTTTCCCTGATCAGTCTGTTGGTCCCGGTGGAAGGGTCGATCAGGTAAATATCCTTTTTGGTATTTCCGGTCCATTGACTTTCGATCCGTTTGCCAAAATCGGTGATGCCTACAAACTGTCGCCCATCCCCATCCTGAGTGGCAATCACAGTAGGTATTTCCCTTGAAGCCAATTGCCTAACCCATCCGGTTTCAATATCATATACCGAGAGAAAACTTTCCCGTTGATCGCGATTGGCCCGCACCTGCTGCACCGTTTGCAGGTAATCATCTTTGTAATGCCATACATCTACACTAACCTTGTCAATATCAGGAATGGTAGTATCCCTGGGAGGCTGGATCACCGAAGATCCAAAGAATAAACGGCTCCCGCTTTTGCTAAAACTCAGGTTGCCATATTCACTTACTGTCATACCCAGTTTCATGCCGGATGATTTCCGGTTCACCGCCAGTTGGGCGCTGTCCATTCCATCCCGGTAAAACCATAACCCGTAAAATTGCTGAAGGGCTTTATCCGAACTGTCGCGTTGGGCCACATAGGCGACTTGCTCGCCATTATCGGACACCACAAAACTCTTGAATGACAGACCACCCCGGCTAAGGGTATCCGTTTGATTGGAGGATATATCATGGTATAAGACCCTGGCCATCCCCAAGGAATCCTTGGCTTTTTTAAGCTGGTAGATCAGCAGGTGTTTCCCATTTTTATCAAACAGGTATTCAGAAACCTGGGCGAATTGGCGGGATTCATTTTTGGCCGGATTGTATAAAACCAGATCGCTTCCATCCTTTTCATTGCCCTTGTCTTTTTCCAGGATATAGGCGATCCAACCCGAATAAACCTCCGGCACTTTGAAACCACCGGTCAGGGGTTTCTTCCAGACACTATCACCGCCTAAGGCAAAAATGCCCAGGGAGTCCTTGGGAAATTCCTCCGGTTTTTTCTTTTTAATACGGGCTTCACGGATATCTTTAAACAAGGCCTTGATCCGGAAAACCACATAGCGGTTATCGCTGGTAATTTGGGCGCCATATCCCCGGGGAACCGTTGTTTTCCGAAGGGCATCGGCTGACTGTATGACAAGGTCATTATCCCCCTCTTGAACATCAATGGTATAAGCCACCCATTTCCCATTGGGACTGATCACCCGCTCACCAATGCTCTGCCAGTTGTTGTAAACAGTATGGTCAAGCGGTTTTTTTTGGGCAAATAGTATGGCAAAGGATAAACAGGAGAGAACCAGTAAACAGGATTTCTTCATAACAGAAAGTTAGGTGCTTAAAGATAGGGTGTTTCACGAATCTGCCCTAAGTGCCGCGGGGCTTATTCCGTAAAATCCTGATCATCTGAATCACCACCGAAAGAATGATCAGGATAATGCCAATGTAGAAACCCTGGTTCAGCTCCTTATTTTCCTTAAACAGGATAAAAGCCAGCAGGATGCCATATACGGGTTCCAGGTTGAAGGAGAGGTTGACGGTAAATGCCGATAGCTTGCGAAGGGCGGCGGTGGTCAATTGAAAAGCAATAACCGAACAGAACCAGGCCAGGATCAGCAACCAGATCCAATCGGAGATGGTTGGCAATAATCGGGTATCGGGGAAATAGAACAAGTAAACAGGCATCAGGGCTGACAGGGAAATCAAGCCACCGCTCAATTGCCAGGTTAAGAGGGTTTCGGTATTGATCCGAGTGGCAAACTGACGAATAAAGATCATGACAAATGCCAGCAGGATTGCCGATAGCACCCCAAGGATAATACCCACGGCATAGCGGCTGTCGAAATGAAAGATGATAAAAATCCCCCCCATCACCAATACACCCAGCATGAGATCGATGCCGTTGATGGGTCTCCGATACAATAAAGGCTCGAAAATGGCGGTAAAAAAACCTACTGAGGAAAAGCATACCAGGGCCACCGAGACATTGGCATATTTGATCGACCCAAAGAAACTCACCCAATGCAAGGCGGCAAGCAATCCGATACCAAACAGACCGGCAATATCCCTGCCCGGTATCTTTTTGATTTTCCCGGAAAGTGAAAAAAGTACCCACATGGTGGCGGCGCTGATCAGCAACCGGTACCAAACCAGCATGGCTTCATTCAGGCTGATGTACTTGCCAATGATCCCCGTGAATCCGGCAAGAAAGATGGAAATGTGCAGGTAGATAAATGCCTGACGCAAGGGAAAAGGATTGAGTATTTGATTTTAATAATCGCCTTGCTTTTCTGTGGTAAGTTCAGCATAACGGGAAGTGGAGGACGTTTTGACCCGTTTGCGGTAATTGGTAAACAAACTATACCAGCGAAGTTTTAATACACCCAGGATGCCTTCCTTAACGATCCCCTTGTTCATTTTTGAGGTACCAATGGTGCGGTCGCGGAAAATGATGGGCACTTCCCGAATGGTAAACCCTAGTTTCCAGGCCACAAATTTCATTTCAATCTGGAAAGCATAACCAACAAAATGGATCTGGTCAAGATTGATGGCTTCCAGTACCCGGCGGCTGTAACAGACAAAACCGGCCGTGGTATCACGCACGGGAATCCAGAGTATGAGACGGGTATAAAGCGATGCGCCTTTGGAAAGAAGAATCCGGTTCCTTGGCCAATCAACAAACCCGCCTCCTTCCACATAGCGAGATCCTACCACTACATCCGCATCTTCTTCCTTTGCAGCTTCGTATAAACGCTGAAGATCGCCGGGATTGTGCGAGAAGTCCGCATCCATCTCAAAAATGTACCGGTACCCTTTTTCAAGGGCCCATTTGAATCCATGGATATAAGCGGTACCCAAACCCAGTTTACCTGTCCTTTCTTCCAGGAACAACATTCCGGCGTACTTGGATTGTAACCGACGGACAATTTCCGCGGTTCCATCAGGTGAACCATCATCAATAACTAATACATGAAATCCTTGCTGTAGGGAAAATATGGCCAGGAGGATAGCACTGATATTATCCTTTTCGTTATATGTCGGTATAATGACTAATTTTTCCAAGAAAGAGGGCAAGGGCAACGAATTTACACCTTTTGCCAAGGAAACCTAAGGATTTTTGCCCTTAGGTTGTTAATTCTTTTTCAATAAGGTGCGTGTGTATATTTCTGTGAGTTTTTGCTTGGTATGCCGGGGAAAATCGCCACGCATCATCCAGTCGTAATACTGGGGTTCCGCGCGAAGCACTTCCGAAACCGGACGGCCTTTGTGTTTACCAAAATTGAAGACCTCTACGCCATTCTCAATTCCAAACCGGCGGGCAAAGTCCACGATCACTTCTTCTCCAATGGCCTTTAGCACCGAATCCACTGAATCTCCCAGTGTAGGGTACCTTTTTAGCTGGGCCTCAAGTATCTCAGCGGTAGCCTGCGCATCAGCTTCGGCACTATGGGCGTTTTCCAGGTTTTTTTCACAGTAGAATTTATAAGCGGCACTCAGGGTGCGGGGCTCCATCATGTGGAATATCTTCTGTACATCCAGCAACCGGCGACCCTTCATATCAAAATCAACCTCCACCCGGAGAAATTCTTCCATCAACAGGGGAATATCAAAACGGTTGGAATTGTACCCTGCGATATCACATCCGTCCAGCATCTGCTTCAGTTCCTGTGCAACCTGCTTGAAAGTAGGGGCATCCTTTACCATTTCATCGGTAATGCCGTGAATTTCACTCACTTGCGGGGGAATTGGCATTTCAGGATTAACCAGCCTGCGTTTGTTGCTTCGGTTTCCGTCTGGTAAAAGTTTAACAATCGCGATTTCAACGATACGGTCAGTGCCCAAATTTGTCCCGGTTGTTTCCAGGTCAATGAAGGCCAATGGTTTAGTAATGTGCAACATCAGATCTTAACTAAGTTATTCAATTGGGGCGGTAAAGGTAGGGTGTTTGGAGGGGTTTTGACTACCTAAGACGGACAAATTATTGCATTATATTTGCATACTATTTATTGAAACTGTCCGTTTTAGCTAAAATAAATCCTAATTGAGAATGAAAAAGTCCGCGATCCTCGCCCTCCTCCTTCTGGTCGCCACAGTAATGATCAGTTCCTGCTATTCTTCCAAAAAGTCGGGCTGCCCGGCAAACGTTAACAACTCCAGCAAACCTTTCCGCGCCTAAGCCTGTTGTAGTGATATGAATTGGAATTTTCTGGCAGAGGAGTCCCAGTTGAACGGACTCATCGAGAAGTCTTATGCCCGTCCTCAATTGATCTACAAACACAGCACCCGCTGTAATATCAGTTCCATCGCCCTGAATCGCCTGCAAAAAGGCCCCTTCCCTGAATCCATCGATTTTTACCTGCTTGACCTGCTGGCCAACCGTTCGCTCTCCAACAAAGTGGCCGAAAAACTCCATGTACATCACGAATCCCCCCAGGTAATCCTGGTTTATAAAGGGGAAGCCGTTTACGACGAGAGCCACCTCTCCATCGGCATGGACGAAATCATCGAACAAGCTGGGCAGCTTCAATCATAAGCTCAAAGGGCATAAGGAACGATCGTCTTGATTTTCCCATTGCTATCGTATTCCAGCTTTGTCATTTTTACGCTGCGCAAATGGGTCACCCCACGGCTCAGGCTGCTATCATGATAAAACAGGTACCATTCACCCTGGAATTCCAGGATGGAATGATGACTGGTCCATCCTACCACAGGCTCCAATATCCGTCCAGCATAAGTAAAAGGTCCGTAAGGGTTTTCACCTATGGCATAACAGAGGTAGTGTGTGTCTCCTGTTGAATAAGAGAAATAATATTTCCCCTGGTATTTGTGCACCCAGCTCGCCTCAAAAAACCGCCGGTCATTATCCCCGGACAGCAAGGGTTTCCCCTGTTCATCGAGGATTTCGATCTCGCGCACCTCTTCTGCCAATTCCAGCATATTGCCTTTCAATTTGGCAACACGGGGGCCAAGGGCCTTTTCCCCGGGTGCCGGTTCCAGGTTGGAAGCGCTGTACTGGTTGTTCCGGTATGATTGCAACTGTCCACCCCAGATCCCTCCAAAATACATGTAATGGGTTCCATCCTCATCTTCGAATACAGCAGGGTCAATGGAATAAGATCCTTTGATGGGTTCTGGCTGGGCTACAAAAGGGCCTTCAGGTCTATCCCCCACCGCTACCCCGATCTGAAAGATTCCATCGGGTCGCTTGGCCGGGAAATAGAGATAGTATTTGCCATCCTTTTTGGCGCAATCCGGTGCCCACAATTGTTTTTCGGCCCAGGGCACATCACGCACATGCAAGGCAATGCCGTGATCGGTTACATGTCCGCCTGGCTTGGCCAGGGAGAAAACATGATAATCTTCCATGGCAAAATGACTACCCAGGTCATCAAAAGGTATCCCGGCTTCAATGTCATGTGATGGGTAAATGTATATCCTGCCCTCAAATACATGGGCAGATGGGTCAGCCGTGTATAAATGGGTGACCAAAGGTTGTGAAATGGCTTTTCGATCCAGTTCACTAAAGTCAATATGGGCAATGCTGTCTTCTGGCATAAAAAAGGTTTTAGGCGTTTAGACGTTTATTTTTTAATTCTTCCTCGATCTTCACTTCCAATTTCTTATCAATCACATAACCAAACAACAACAGGGAACCGGCTATGAATATGAACCCGGGAATGATGCTGACAAGGGATTGGATGCCCTTGATGGCCGATGGTGTTTGAACCATGGCATCGGCTACATAGCCAAACCTGGACAATAACCAGGTTGATAAAGCGCCGCCAAGACTTAATCCGATCTTCAATCCAAAGATCATGGCGGAAAATATGATGGCGGTGGCGCGCCGGTTGTTTTTCCATTCACTGTAATCAGCCACATCGGCGATCATGGCCCAGAGCAATGGAATGGTGATACCGTAAATGAATCCATGTAGGGTTTGGACCAGGAACACCGCCATTACCGCCGTCCTGTCAAAAAACAGGATGGCAATCAAACAGAGGGCCGACAGGGTAAGGAATGAACCAAACACATTTCTTTTCCCAAATTTATCGGCCAGTGATTTTGAAAAAAGGATCCCAATGATCATCGCGATGGTGCTGAAAGCGCTGGTAAAACTGGAAGCCGCATAAGGCGCGCTGCCTGGTTTGCTGAATTCAGCAAAAGCGTCAGGACCAAAAATCCCACTCAGCCAATGAATGATATTGTTAAACCCGACCTTTTCCAAAAAGGCAAGCTGGCTTTGTTCGGTGAGGTAATACTTAAAGTAATAAATGTTCATTCCTCCTTTTAAAGCCAGGGTAATAAACACCAGGACTGTCAACACCAGCATGATCACCCAGGGACGGTTACGCACGAGGTCACGAAGATCCTGCGCAATAGGCGTCTTTTGCTCTTTGGATGGCACGATCCTTTCCTTGGTGGTCAGGAAGGTGATGACAAAACAAATCACCCCGGTAATGGCGAATACCAGCATTACTTTTTCAAACCCGGCTGCTTTGTCTCCATGTCCCACTGAAATAGCGATGGGCAACAACAATACCTGGATGATAAACTGCGCCACCATCACCGCCACAAAACGGTAGGAGGAAAGACTATTGCGTTCCTTCATATCCCCGGTCAATACACCGCTCAAAGCGGAATAAGGCAGGTTATTGGCGGAATAAATAATCACCAGCAAAAAGTAAGTGACAAAGGCATAGATCACTTTCCCCTGTTCACTAAAATGGGGGGTGGAAAATGCCAACAGGGAAATGATGCCAAAGGGAATGGCAGTCCACAACACCCAGGGGCGAAACTTACCCCAGCGGGTATTGGTGCGATCGGCAATAGCACCCATAATGATATTGAAGAAGGCGCCAAACAATCCACCCACCAGCATCACGGCACTGGCCTTGGCGGGCGGAATATTGTAGATATCTGTGTAAAAAAAGGCAAGGAAGGCCATCAGGGTCTGGAAGATGAGGTTGGCGGCCAGGTCGCCCAGGCTATAACCTATCTTTTCAAGGACGGTTAGTTTTTGGGAAGTTGTATTCATGATCTATTGTTGATCGGTTTTGGTGTGGTATTAAAATCCAATGCTGTTGCCTCCATCAACCGGCAAAACAACGCCGGTCACAAAAACGGCTCCATCGCTGGCCAGGTAAAGGGCCGCGTTGGCGATATCCTCGGGTTGTCCCATCCTGCCCATCGGTGTACGGGAAAAAACCTTGGCTTTGCGTTCGGGATCACTGTCCAGGGCCTTCGCTGTCATTTCACTGTAAATAAACCCGGGGGCAATGGCATTGACCCGGATACCCTGAGGCGAAAGCTCAACGGCCATGGCACGGGTTATGCCATCGATTGCAGTCTTGGACGCAGAATAAGCGATCACCTTGGGCAACCCGTATTGGGCGGCCATACTGGAAATATTGATGATGCATCCCGAAGAACGTTTCAGCATATCCTTCACCACTTCACGGCTCAGGGAAAACACGGCCGTGAGGTTGGTGGTGATGATCCGCTGAAACTCCTCATCCGTTACCTCGACAAATGGTTTTTTCTGGTTGATCCCCGCATTGTTGACCAGGATATCCACCTGGCCAAATTCCTTTACTATCGTTTCAATAAAACCGGGCAGGGATCCGAGATCGCTTACATCACAGGTACGGGCATGACAACCCGCTCCTAACAATGCACGGGCTTTCTCCAACTTTTCTTTGTCCCGCCCTACAATGATGGTAGTAATTCCGTTCTCGGTAAATTTTTTGGCAATAGCAAAACCCAGCCCGCTACCGCCTCCTGTTACGATCGCAATTTTTGAAGTTGACATAGCCTGTTTTTTTGAAAAGCCGTTCCCTAACCGTTGCCGGGTGCAAAGGGAAACCGCAAACTTTTATAATAATCAAGTGTCTTTTTGGGTGCCGGATACTTGTCGGGAATGGGTTCCCGACTAAAGGTTTGAAAGTAAAGCAGGCAGGCTTCACGCCACCAATCGGCTTCTTCACGCTGGATGTGCAGCAATTGGCTTACCTGCGAAAACCGCTCCGCATCCATTTTTCCTTTAAGACCCTCCCATTGGGTCATCATCCAATCCACACTGTCCACGCCGGAATTATAGCGATAACATAGTTCCTCCCACACCGTTCTGCCAGTGGAGAGTTTTTGCTTCCATGGTACATGGTGAAACCAAAGCAGGTATTTCAAGTCACAGGTGGATGGATCTTCCCAGGCCATCCTGGCTCCGGGGAAATATTGTTGAAGGGCATTACTGCCACTCGAAGTTCTGTCAAACCCGATACCCAGGGTATCCGCTTTATGATAATAGACAGGGTTCCATTCGGGACGGTTCAGGTTGGAAACCCAGGGAGCCGGTCCATAGTGGTGCCCGGTGCCCATGATATGATGAAGGCCAATCGGGTTCATGTAATTGACCATGATCTCCCTCGAGCGATCCATTATCTTCCGGATGGTTTGTACCAGTTTTCCATCATTGGAAAAACTCATTCGCACCCACTCGCCAGCCAATGAATCGGAACTTTGTGAATGATCCCAGGCCAGTCTTCCCAGCACATACCAGTTAGCCTGGGCCATGGGGTGGCCACACCAGTTGATATCATTGCCAATATTGGAAACACCGGCCATTCCGGTGAGGCTATGTGATTCAAGAGAGCCATCCAGCACCCTGGCCACCGTACTACCCTTTCCTCCGGCATAGGTATCAGCGTCCAGCACTTCCTTGAAAAGTGGACCGAGATAAACCCAATGGGTGGCTTGCCCCAGGTACTCCTGGGTTACCTGAAACTCCATCATCAGCGGGGTTTTGGGCATACGACCAAACAATGGATGAAAAGGCTCCCGGGGCATGAAGTCAATCGCCCCGTTCTTTACCTGCACCATCACATTGGGCAAAAATTTTCCATCCAATGGCACAAAATCATCATAGGCCTGTTTATGCCTATCAACCGGATTTTCGGCGGCATACACAAAGGCACGCCAAATAACGGTTCCTTTAAAGGGAGCCAGTGCCTCTCCCAGCATATTGGCCCCATCGGCATGAGTGCGTTTATAATCCTGAGGTCCCGGTTGTCCTTCACTGTTGGCCTTTACCAGAAAGCCCCCAAAATCGGGGATCAGGGAATAAATTTCCTTAGCCTTGTCTTTCCACCAGTTTCTCACTTCCGTATCAAGCGGGTCGGCCGATTTCAATTTTCCTAATTCAATAGGGGCTGAAAACCGGGCGGTTAAAAAAACACGGATGCCATAGGGACGAAACAAATCGGCCAGAGCTTTAACTTTCTGTAGGTAGGTGGCAGATAAAACCGTGGCATTGGCATTTACATTGGTCAATGAAATAGCATTGATACCAATGGAAGCATTTAACCGGGCATAGTCAACATACCGCGGATCCAAATAGCCAGGAAGCCGGTGCCAGTCCCAAATGGAAAAACCTGCATAGCCCCTTTCCACAGTGCGGTTGAGATTGTCCCAGTGATTAAGCATCCGCCATTGCAGACGGGGATTAGTTTGAATCGCCAGCCTGTCGATCCGGTTCCTGGTTTGTATCAGGCGGATAAACTGAAAACTGCCATATAGAATTCCACGGGGGGTGTTTGCAGAGATAAATATCTTTCCTCCCCGGGTAGTGATCTTAAACCCTTCCTCCCCCAGTCCGGGATCGGGAGTTTTGTTTACTTGAATAACTAAGGTTGATTTTGAACTGGCCCTCGCAGCCACCTTTACCGGCGTACCCCAAAAACCAGACAGGGCTTTTGAAAGTTCTTCCCTGGCAATAACCAGGGTGGGATGATCCCCTTCCACCACCGGATCTTTGATCCATTGGCGGTAGTGAGCTGACCAGGCTGATTCGGTAATTTTCCCATAGCGAAGCCATCCCTCATACCCTGTTTCTGCTTTTCCAAAGTTGAACGACAGTAACAGAATCAGGATGGTCAGAAAATGCGATTGCTTTGGCATGATGAAATCAATAGCCCCTTTTCAACGATGATTTGCGGATAATAAGTTCCGATTTCACGATGATGGTATTTGTTTGCAGGAGATTCGTTTCACCTTTCAAATGACCGATCAGGTTTCGCGCGGCGATCTCTCCCATATCAATACCCGGGTAATTAATGGTGGTTAATTGAGGCTCCACGATCTTACCAATGGCATCATTGTTAAATCCCACGATCGCGATATCCTCTGGAATACGTATGCCCCTTTCTTTCAGGGTTTGCAGACAAACCGCGGCAGAGAAATCATTGGTAATAAAAATGCCATCAGGCATGGGTTTCATCTTCATGATTTCCTCGGCTGCTTCGCGTCCGCATTTTTCACTCAGGTCTTTGATCAGAATAAGCTTTTGCTCAAAGGGTACCTTATTATCATATAGGGCGTCCTTATATCCCCTGAAACGCTGGGCATATACGTTACGGTTCAGGTTGGCCGTTACCAGCGCGATCCTTTTGCAACCCTGCTCTAACAAATGCTGGGTGGCCTGGTACCCGCTGCGGTAGTTGTCGATGATAACTTTCGGGGTATCGGAGTTTTCCTCCA
>JAYRZH010000044.1:0-22852 GCA_041916555.1 Chitinophagaceae bacterium
CGGCGATCCACCAGAACAGGACTGAATTGATCAGGAGGTCGCCCAGTGATTTCATTACCGGGGTGGAGGCGTAAGTGGCCGGATCAAATAAAGGGAATTGCCGGAGTTGAAATGGAAATGGCGCGAGGTAACTGGCCAGACGGAGCAAAACAATGGTTCCAATAAAGAAACCCAAACCCACCAGCAACCCTTTGCGGGTGATCAGCCTTTCAGCCATCAGGTAGCAATAAAGCAGCAGCAGAAATACAGCGACCAGTCGCAACCCGATAAGCCATCCGGCATTGGGTACAATGATTGAATTTGTACGGGGCTGCAGAAAAAACAAGGGGTTGCCGGAAATGGAATTCACAGGGTATTCGGTCCTGGCCCCGGCAATAGCGATTTTTTCATCGCCTTTGGGTCCGGTGACAAAATCCTGGGGGAGATAATTGTTCCTGACAAAATACTTATACTGAACCGGGATCAGGCCATATATGACCAGGGGGAGCCCGGCATAATCATAACTCCGTTTGATACATACATAATATCCGTTTTCCAATTGCCTGAAGAACCGGCCATCAGGAAGGCTGTGAAAGGAAGAAGGAGGGACAACGGATTGTTTGTTCCAAAAGGTCATTTCCCCGGTGGAATCAGAAGAAAGCACAAACAGGTAGATCCCGTATGGTTTACTGGTGAAATAAACCATGTCATCAAGCAGGGTTCGCCCGGAGAGCAACCGGTTGAAACGGGCGGTATCACCTATCACTGACTCAAAATCATGCTCTTGTTTCTGGATGAATTGTTCCAGGTTTTTGCGTTCGCGGTTGACCGCTGTTCTTTCGGAGATAGTGCCGGTAAAAAGATAGGAAAGGCCAAACAATACCAGGGCCACTACGGGCAGATAGGGCCATTTGGAAATGATATGGTCGGCTTTTGTACGCAAATCAGCGTGGCTGCTTTTTGATCTCGTCCCAGATGGCATCCATCTCTTGCAGGGACATGGTGGACAGGTCCTTTCCCTTGGCGAGGGCTACAGATTCCATCTCGGTAAACCGTTTGATGAATTTCTTATTGGTCCTTTCCAGGGCATTCTCGGCGTCAATCTGCAAAAACCGTGCGTAATTGATCAGGGAAAAGACCAGGTCGCCAAACTCTTCCTCTATTTTTTCCTTGTCGCCCAATTCAACCGCCTGTTTAAGCTCCTCCTGCTCCTCCTCTACTTTATCCCAAACCTGATCGCTGTTCTCCCATTCAAAACCAACTTGTTTGGCCTTTTCCTGGAGACGCATGGCTTTAACGGTGGCAGGCAAGGACCTTGGCACCCCGCCGATAACCGATTTCTTGCCTTCTTTGAGTTTGAGTTTTTCCCAGTTGCGTTTTACCTCATCGGCATTCTCAACTTTAACATCCCCATAGATATGCGGGTGCCTGGCAATGAGTTTCTCGGAAATCCCGTCAAGAACCTCCCCCAGGTTAAACCGGCCCTGTTCCGTACCGATTTTGGCATAGAACACCAGGTGGAGAAAAAGGTCGCCCAGTTCTTCCCGGATACCCTTCCAGTCATCGTCGGTAATGGCATCGGCCAGTTCAAAGGTTTCCTCGATGGTCATTTGCCGCAGGGATTGATTGGTCTGTTTGCGATCCCAGGGACATTTTTCCCGGAGGTCATCCATGATTGATACCAGCCGAAGAAATTTCTCTCCCAATTCGTTACTCATCCTATTATTTTAAATGGTGAAAATACTCAGGAAGAAGAACAAGGCCATTAAAATGACGTTAATGATCATGGCGGCAAAGTTTAACAAAAGGTATTTCGCTATTGTTTTGCCCCTGCCCTGCCGGTAGAAATTTCGCATCCCCTTGTACAGGTAAATGGCCCATACCACAACGAGGGCGATGGTGATTATATTGAAAATGCCCCAGCCGGTGAGTTCTTCCAATTCATTAAACCCAAAGATAAACAGCAGGTTTATAAAGCTGAAAATGTAATGGTGTATGGAAAAGATGGCATGATCGGCATAATAAAAATCCTTATGTCGTATATAGAGAAGTTTAAGTAAAAAGGCAAACAAAGGGAGGGAAACAAACAGCAGGTAAGGAAGTTTGTGAAGCACCTCATTGGTAATATCCCCAAGCACTTCCTGCCCCCGGTATCTGTACTTGTTGTTCATCTCGATCTGTCGTTTCTGCAATTGCTTCCTGAACCATCCATCTCTTTTTGCCTTGGGCAATGTTTTCTGCACGGAATCATATTCCTTAAGGGAAGTATATTTATAATCCTCATCCAGGATCGACATAACCCTGAAATCTTCGTTCAGTTCCAGGTAGTCCATCATCCTTACGGTTTTGCTGGTATCCTTGAGAAGGGCCAGTTGCCGAACCAGGAATTCATTACCGGGTTTATCCTTGAGTTTGGTTTCAACGGTCTTGATCAGGGAGTCGCGGTCATCCTGGGTAAGGGTTATGTTCTCATTCCATTTTACCGCGTCATCGGAATGAAACAGGGTAAAGAATATGATGAAAAAAAAGGCTGAGGTAAACACATACATCCGGACAGGGTTTAGGAAGCTGGCCCTTTTCCCCTGCATATAGCGCATGGGGAGGTATCCGGGTTTAAGCAGCAGGTAACGAAGGGTATCAAAAAACTTGGAGTCAAAGTGGGTGATATCATAGAAAAAGTGGATCACCAGGCTCCAAAAACTCTCTTTTGGAACAATATTCTCTTGTCCGCATTTATGGCAATAGCGGCCCTGGACGGTGGTACCGCAGTTAAGGCAGTTTTTTTCGGTTCTTTCCGGTGCGTGTGACATGGGCGCCGTTTTGCTAAAAATAAGCAGAATCAATAATTAATAATCAATAATTTTGAGCATGATCCACACTCCCTTTAAATCCCTTGTTTTCCTGATTCTGGCCCTTCTTCCATCGGCCCTGAAAGCGCAGCATTATTACCACGATATTATGGGGATCCGGGAGACCAATGCGCAAATGGAAAGGATGGTCCGATCCGGCATCCGTAGCATATCGGCAACGGGTTTTGATCAGGATAACCGGCCCCAGCCAGGTTATACGGAAAACCAGACCATCGATCCTGCCAGGCATAGCTGGGTAACCAGGCGCCAGCAAGGTGATTTGGCTACCTGGGAAACCCTCCAGTTTGATGCCGGCAACAGGCTGATCTGGTCCGTGGATTCCACCTCTACCACCATTAACCGGACCAGCTACCAGTATGATGACGGGGGCCGGATCACCCGTATTGAAAACATGGCCTCTGATACTGCCATGGGAATCACTGAAAAGGAGCTGCATGCCTGGTTTTATGATGGGGAAGGCAAACCGCTTCGGATGCTCAGGGTGGTCAATGACCGGGATACCACTGAATTCCGGCTATCAAATGATGAGCAGGGAAACACCGCGGAGGAAACGGCATACAGGCGTGGGAAGGCAGGTGAAACAACCTATTATTACTATAATGAAAAGGCCCTGTTGACAGATATTGTCCGGTATAACACCAAGGCCGGCCGTTTACTCCCCGATTTCATGTTTGAATATGACGAAGCGGGGCGGGTGATTCAGAAGATTACGGTCATGCCCAATCCCAAGATCGGCTATTTGATCTGGCGTTATCAGTACAATGAAAAGGGATTAAAGGTGCGGGAGGCCAATTTTACCAGGGAGAAAAAATTGATCGGGCGAATTGATTACTCTTATTTGGATTAAGGAGTCAATCGAAAAATTCAAAAAGTCCTCGAGTATCGAATTCGACTCCATTTCGCCTCAGTATTGTAAGATATTCCTGCCTGAAATTTTGTTTTTTATGATGTTCCTCTTGATTTTCAATGTAACGGGCCACAATAGGGATAAGCGACCTGGTATAGGTAAAAGCACCAAATCCTTCCTGCCATTGGAATTTCTTGTTAATCCAGCCCTTTGAATTGATGAATTGGGTCGAATTGACTTTTATTTCTTTCACAAAATCAGCCAAGGACATTGTGGTTGGAAAGCCAACAAAAATGTGAATATGATCGGGCATGCAGTGTATCGCGATGGGCTTGGCTTTTCTTTTCAATATCTGACCTCCGATGAAATGGTGTAATTCATTTTTATGCCTCTGAGGTATTAATGCCTCGCGTCTTTTCACAGCAAATACAAATTGGATATAAACCTGTGTATAGGTGTCTCCCATTTTTTCCACAAGAATACAATCAACCAGAGTGTCAAAAAACCTGATTTCAACGGCGCAAAATCGCGGGGTATTTTCACGAATGTCTAGGGGGCTCCTCTGGAGCCTTTTGGAACAATCTTATTATTGGGGCTACAGGTAAAGGGCCCCTCCGGGGCCCTAGACAATGCCCTGTAGCAGCCTGAATCAAATCCTGTGTTCTTATAAAAAATTGAGACTTAGACCTTAATTTGGAAACAAGGACAATTGATGAAAATTATGATTGAAAAAATTCCATTTGTTGAAATTCCAGGCCCCGGAGGGGCCACTTATCTGTAGAAAATTGCAAAATATCAGGGACCATTAGGCCCCGGAGGGGCCTCATAAATGGGGATGGTTGTGCCCTGGGCCGGAGTTGAACCGGCACGGCCCTTGCGGACCACAGGATTTTAAGTCCGGCGTGTCTACCAATTTCACCACCAGGGCTTGATTATTCTAAAGTAAAAATCCCCCCGATTTATCAGGAGGATTTTGAGCGGAAGACCGGGCTCGAACCGGCCACCCCGACCTTGGCAAGGTCGTGCTCTACCAAATGAGCTACTTCCGCTGATAAAGATCTGACCTTGGTTCACCAGTGTCTTTGTATTGGCGCCCGAAGGGTTGCAAAGATAAGGAAATCAGGATTTCCCGAAAAATAAATGCCAAAAAATTACTTGTATTTCGGTGTGTACAGGGAGCTCTCCTGAACAGGTGCTTTGGATTTTTCAAAACGCTTGTTATACAGCATATAACAACCTCCCAGGATAAATGCAACCAGGCAGGCTACCTGTAAATAGAACAAGAAAGAAGAAGAGGATACCCAGTTGTGCGTGAAATCACGGTCCTGCACTTTCTGAAGTTCCTCATGGTATTCGGCGTGTTTGCTCATATTCCAAAATTGTGTTGCAAAAATAATGGTTCAAAATCAATTACAAACCCCTGGTTTTGACAATTTCGCTGAAAAATCGCCTTTTCCGTACAAAATACTGCCATACAAGGTTTCCCGGATAAACACCTTCCGGTTTGCCATCTCTCCGTCTGGGGAAAACACTCCGCCCCTGCTCAAAAAGCATCCATTTTAAAAAGGCAAAATGCGCCTTTGCCACCGCCTTGAAATACCCCGTCTGCCCGCCTAGCAGCCCCTTCCAGGCCGACACCGCATCCAACCCGATCCGGAATGGCAGTTTCCACCATTTGACCGACCAGGGCCAGTTCTTATACAACATGATCAGGTTGTTGCGGAAATTGAGAAAGGTCTTTAGCGTATTGCCGTGTGGCAGGGTGCCCCCACCCACATGATAGACCACCGACTCGGGACAGGCATATAGTTTATATCCTGCCAGGTGCATCCGCCAGCAGAGGTCAATTTCTTCCTGATGGGCAAAGAAGAATTCATCAAACCCCTTCATTTCATGATATACACTGGCCCTGATAAACAGGGCGGCACCACTGGCCCAGAATAAGTGGGCGATGGTGTCGTATTGACCTTTATCCTCTTCCAGCGTATCAAATATCCGGCCCCGGGCAAATGGATATCCAAACCCATCAATCCACCCTCCCGCCGCACCGGCGTATTCAAACATTTTCTTATCGTGGTATGACTTTAATTTTGGCTGGCAGGCCGCAATATGCTTGTCTGATTCCAGCAAACGCACCACAGGTTCTATCCAATTCGGGGTCACTTCCACATCCGAATTCAGCAATACATAATAATCCGCTTTAACTAGGGCCAGCGCGTCGTTATAGCCTTTGGCAAATCCCCCGTTTTTTTCAAAACGTATCAATCTTAGCCCGGGAAAATGTTGTTCAAGATAAGCCAGAGAATCATCGGTGGAAGCATTGTCGGCAATAACCACCTCTGCCAGGTTGCGGGCCGAGTCCACCACCCCTGGAAGAAATTGCTCCAGGAAACGTTTTCCATTAAAATTCAGGATCACAATGGCGACGTGGGGCTGTAAGGAACTCAACGGGTAAAATAATTTGATCAAAAATAACTATCCTTCCTAAATTCGAAATATGTTTCAGTCATTTTGGAATTGGCGCACCCTTTTGGCCTTTGTGGCGATGATCATTGTGTCCGGGACGATCTTTTATTCCAAATACCTGAGCGATAAAATTGGGAAGGAAGAAAAGGTGAAAGTAACCGCTTTTGCCGAGTCCCTCAAAATAAAAGCCCAGTCCAATGATGAAGCCGTCATCCGGTTTACCAACCAGATAGCGGTGGATAACACGGATATCCCCATCATCGAAACGGATGAACTGGATAACCCCTCAGGCATTTACACCAACCTGGATTCCGCTAAAATTGCCGCCGATTCCCAATACCTGCGAAGAATGGTCAGGGAATTCGGTTCGATGCATGAGCCGGTTATGGTGGAGATCACCTCAAACCCGGTTACCTACAATAAATATTATTATGGGAATACCCGGCTCCAGCGTGAAGTAAGGTATTACCCACTTGTCCAATTGATGATCGTTGCGTTGTTTATTCTCGTGACGATCCTGGCCCTGCGGAGCAGTTACCGGTCTTCGCAAAACCAGGTATGGGCGGGCATGGCCAAGGAAACAGCTCACCAGTTGGGCACCCCTGTCAGTTCCCTGGAAGGCTGGGTGGAAATGATGAAACAGGACCCCAACAATGAGAAGATCGTCCATGAGCTGGAAAAAGACGTTAACCGCCTCCGGCTGGTGTCAGACAGGTTTGGGAAAATCGGGAGTATCCCCCACCTGGAGCAAAGGGATATCGTTGCCCAGGTCAGGGAGATGATGGACTACATGAAAAAACGGGCGGCGGGAAAAGTGGGTTTTTCGCTGGACACCCATGGCGAAACCCGGCTGATGGCCCCGATCTCAGGCCCCTTGTTTGACTGGGTCATTGAAAACCTGCTTAAAAACGCCCTGGACGCTTTGGAAGGCAAGGGAGAAATCCATATTGATATACAGCGGCACCAGGCTGATATCCATATTGATGTTACCGATACAGGCAAAGGCATATCCAAACAGAATGTGGCCCGGATATTCAAACCCGGTTTTACCACCAAAAAACGCGGATGGGGACTGGGGCTCAGTCTTTCCAAGCGGATCATGGAACAATATCACCGGGGTGAGATATTTGTAAAAAGCTCGGAACCAGGAAAAGGAACTACGTTCAGAATTGTTTTGAAAGGTGCAAATCCTTAATTTTGCCCTCCCTTAACCAGATAATGGTTAATCTGGGGCCCGGGTGGCGAAATTGGTAGACGCACCACCTTGAGGTGGTGGCGCTGGAAACGGCGTGCTGGTTCGAATCCAGTCTCGGGCACAATCAAAACCCTCAGCCATGCTGAGGGTTTTTTTATGTAAAAAACGGGCCGCCAAAAATGGCGGCCCTCACGTACTATTTCTATAAAAATCAGAACAAGAACTTAAAACCAAAAGCCAGTGGAGTAGTAAGCGTAGGCTTGCTACCTGCCAATGCTGTATTGTAATACATATCTACATTGGCTACATGGGCCAGGGAGATATCGGTAACCGTTGTTTTATTGCCTGTTTTGGGAGTGAGTGTTGTCGTAGAGAAATTGATCAGGTTATAGGAAAACTCCACTGTAAAGTGTTTTCCCAGCACCATATCCAAACCTCCTGAAGCGGCCAACCCAAATTGTGACACTTTCAACTCACTTTCTTTTTCTTTCCCGGTGATGATAGGAGCGGCCAATTGTCCAAAGAAATACAAACCACCGGCTGCATTCCAATATTTTCTTACCAGGGGCTGTACCACCAATAACCCGGTATTCGCGTTAACCGTACTTCCACTTTCAGCCTTTACACCCACATACCCAACGGCTGCACCTACCGCTACTGTGGGCTTAACAAAAGTCCCCACTATCGGCAATACCGTAAAATTGGAATTCTTTACATTACCTGTCTTAGATTGCTGATAACCGACCTGAGAGGTGACAAACCATATCCCCTGTAAACCTTTTTCCTGAGCTAATACAGAAAGACAAAAAGCAAGCACCATCGTTGTTAGAATTGTTCTTTTCATAATGTATGTGTTTTGCGCAAAGGAAATTTCCAAACGTCACAACACATTATGAATTCTATCAACGACTATTCTGATTAAACTCAATATTTACGCAAATATTCTCTCGCTACCTTACCCCATTTTTTTATCACCTCCTCCTTCCATTTTCCTTTTGATCCTGCCGCGGGCAAGAGCACTGAGCATGTCTCATTTTTATCCGATACCGACCAGGCTACCCAGCTTAATCCCTTTGCATCCATCCATTGTACAAATGCCTCCCATTCCTTCTCATCTATCGGTCCATCACCGGTGGCTTCCATACCGGCACACTCCGATACAAAAATGGGCAGGCCCTTTTGCATCGCTTCATCGGTCCTGTCACGAAGCCATTTTTTGTGCGTACCGGCATAAAAATGCATCGTGTACATCAGATGATCGTATCCTTTGATCGGATCAGCCGCTGGTAAGAGGATGTCCTGGTCCCATTTGGGAGAGCCGACCAGAATCACATTATCGGGATCCTGTTGCCTGATTGCCGCAATCACTTTTTCTGAATAGGCTTTTACCTCGGGCCAGGTTTCATAATCGGGTTCATTATACACTTCCCAAATGACATGGGGGTTCTTCCCATAGGCCGCCGCCATCCGGGAGAAAAAATCCACCGCCTGTTTCTCGTGGATATTATGATCATGCCAGTCAACGATCACATACACATTCTCCCGGATACAAGCTTCAATTACATTTCTGATTAACTTCTCTGAATGACCGGGCTGTTTGAGATACCCACTGTCATTAAGCTCAATACCCATGGAGGCCCTGATCACTGTGCAATTCCATTTGGTTACAAGCTCATGCACCGCCCCTTTGTTGTAAAACCGGGGCCACAGATTATGCCAGCCAAAACTCATGCCGTGCAAAACAACTGGCTCTCCTTTTTCGCCCACCAGTTGTGTTCCTTTCACGGCCAATTGTCCATGCTCCTTGACAGGTTGGGCAGTAAGACCCGTTACCATTGCCAGGAACATGACCAGAAGAAGTAATCTTTTCATATAGCAATCAATTTTGAGGTGTCAATCTCATGGCAAATCCTCCTCCCGGCGCCAGGTGGATCTTCATCTGTCCTGGTTCCATCTGTTTTTCCTCCCGTACATAATCCGTTGCATCACGGGAAGCATTCACGCCATCCCGAAACACCAATAAGTTGTATTTGCCGGCAGGCAGGAAACTAAAATCGAGGGTGAGGTCTCGCTCGGTCCAGTTGGTCATTCCGCCAATAAACCAATCCTTGCCCTTTCTTCGGGCCATCACGATGTATTCCCCAAATTGTCCATCCATCACATGGGTTTCATCAAAGGTGGTTGGAACCTTACATAGAAAGTCCGTACAGGATTGTTCCCTGGTGTAAATGGTCGGGTTATCGGCCAGCATTTGCAAGGGCGCTTCATAAACCACATACATGGCCATCTGGTTACACCGGGTTCCGAGGCTTTGAGGAAGGGAATTGCTTGGGGTTGCCTGCTTACGGATCCTGTTGCGCATGGCCCCGGGCGTATAGTCAAGCGGGCCTGCCATCATCCGCAAAAAAGGTAACCGGACGGCATGCTCCGGCACACGGTCATCCGCACTCCATTTCATATACTCCATTCCTCTCACCCCTTCAAAATTGACCACATTGGGCCAGGTACGTTGTAAACCCTGCGGGGGAAACATACCATGAAAATCCAGCATGAGGTGGTGCCTGGCAGCTACCGCCGCAATCTCGTAACATGACTTAATGGCTTTCTGGTCATTACGGTCAATAAAATCTACTTTGAAACCTTTAACCCCCATGGCGGCAAATTCAGCACAATACTTTTCCAGGTTGCGCGTAATGGCATACCAGGTGGACCATAGGATAATGCCGACATTTTTACCCTTAGCATAATCAATGATGGCCTGAAGATCGATCGCGGCATTTCGTTTGGTCAGGTCCAAATCCTCACTCCAACCTTCATCCAATATCACATATTCTAGTCCGTTCCGGGACGCAAAATCAATATAATGTTTGTAGGTTTCGGTATTGATACCGGCTTTAAAATCTACCCCGGTAATGTTCCAGTCATTCCACCAGTCCCAGGCCACTTTCCCTGGTTTTATCCAGGATGGGTCTGCTATTTTGGAAGGCTCCGATAATTGTTGCACCAGGTCATTATTGAGCAGTTCCGCATCTCGGTCACTGATGGCAATGACCCTCCAGGGAAAAGCGCGGGTACCGTTGGTTCGGGATATAAACTTCTCCCGTGCTATCACCGCATAATTGATCCAATATTTCTCTCCGGCTTCTTCCCTGGCAGGATACGGGGCAAATACCCCTTTAAGCGCATCGGGACCAGATCCATCCTTTTGTATAAACATGGCCGGATAATCCTGTACATCCGCTTCCATTAAAACGGCTTTAAGGGTATCATTTACCACCACCATCATGGGAAGATAGCCAAGTGTATCGGCCGGAATGGCGGATACCGGTAAGCGGGTATAAAATTCTTCAAACGCACAGGAATATTTTTCACCCTGTCTGATATCTGAAGTAAAGGGAATGTAAAGGGTTCTATCGCCTTCAAAATTATACCGGACGTTTTCCTGCATGACCACCTGCTCTTTGGGGTTCCGGGTAACAAACCGGTAAGCCACACCATTGTCATACGCGCGGAAAATGATACTGTGGTCACCTTTACAAATCAGTTCCATTTCATTAAACCGGTTCAGGACAAAAGCCTTTTTGTACGCGACGGTCCTGATCGTATCGGAAACAGACCTGGTTTTAACTTTAATAACTGGCGCCGTTCCAGGGTAGATTTCCCAACCCGGGCCTTCCATCGAAAGCGGGGATGACTTGAGGATACTCACTCCATCATGGGTCACCGACCATTTGATAACTCCATCAAATACCACCTGGATCTGGTTCCCTTTATCGGGGGAACTCAGTTGCCATGTCTTTGATTTTTGTGCCTGAACCCCTGTCAGGCTCAATAAAAAAATAGTGCTGAACACAGCACGGAATAATTTTCTTTTCATCCTATTTCCATTTCATGAATGATTGAATGACCGGCACCAGCTCTGCTGCGATCTGCGCATGTTCCTCGACGGAAGGGTGATAGTCGCATCCACCAATGTAGGACTTCTCAAAAACATGAAACCTGATTTTTCTCTCCCCCTCCCCTGTTTGTTGTTCCACCACCGCCCTTATGCTTGACCGGTGGAATTCGCGGAGTCGAGTATCTGCCATGGGACTGCTAAGCAATAATATTTTAGCCTGAGGATAATAGGCACGAATGCGTTTTACAAAAAGGATATAATTACTGACAAAGCGGGCAGAATCCTGAATACCATCATTTTGTCCCAGGCATACGGTCACGAGATCGGGTTGGTACCGGCTGAAATCCCATTGGATCGTGTCGTTTCGCATGTTTACCTTATCATAAACCCGGGGCATGAGAATTTCGAGGTTGCAACAACTCCGTATTAGTCCAATGCCTGATACCGAGGATAGATGAAAATCAGCCTTCAGGGTCCTTGACATCACAGACCCATAGCTAAGCCAGGCATTGTGTTGGTCCTGCCATTTACCCTTGCCACAAGGTATTCCTGACAGGTCTGCGCTGGCACCACAGGTGATGGAATTACCAATACACTCAATCCGTCTTTTGAAAGGTTTACCCGGTTTAAGCAACCTTTCACAACTTATTCCGGCAAACTCCAGGTATCCTATATTGGCCTCTGTGTTCTTGCAAAGGATGACTGAATGAATTTTTCCGGGTGATAGGTACTGTTTTACAGAAATCGTATCTCTCCTTCCTTGAGTCTGCAACCTTACCTCCCTTCCATCCACAATGAGTTCAAGGTAATTTTGATTTGTTCCCCAGAGTTGTTCATCCTGGACATAGATCAGGGCCTCCTCCCCGGAAAAACGAAATGAAACCGTTACCCCGGGTTGCCAAAAACGGGGAAGTTGGGGATTGGAAAAATCGATTCGACCCATATACCGGATACGGTCATGATTGGGGGCAAAATACCGCAGGTCGCCACCCATGACAACAAGAGAAAATAACTGTGCCAGGGTGATCAAACCCAGAAACCGGGATAAGCAGGTTTTATTCATGCCAACGATTATTTTAATTTAACCACCAGTTTCTTTCCGGTGTAATTAACTTTCTTTCCTGCTGTCCCGGCGATCTCGATACCGGCTGGTTTGTCGGGGCTGATCAACCGGACAAAAAATGTACGTGCGGAAAGCATCCCGTCAAACTCGCCAGACCGGTCATCGATGGTAAGGGACCGGGTGGCCTGGTTATAGGTGAAACGGATCTCGCTAAACTTTCCTTTCTCATAATTATAATTTACACCCTCATCCTCATAAAGAGTAAAAGTGGCATCTTTCCCGGCAAAAACATAAATGACCAATGGATCCGCGGGCTTTTCATCAGTGTACTGAAGGGATGGGCCGCTTGGAATGATCGATCCTTCTTTTACATAAAGGGGTACGCGGTTATAGGGAGCATCGGCCTGTATGGTTTGTCCACCTGGAATGTATTTCCCGGAATAAAAATCATACCATCCCTGTCCTGCAGGTAGGTACACAGGGCGTGAGGTAGATTTATACTGGTAAACAGGACAGACCAGCAAGGATGGTCCACACATGAATTGATCGGCGATTGACAGCGCTTGTTTGTCATGCGAAAAATCCATCACCAGTCCGCGTAACAATGTATAGTCTTTGTGATAGGCCCATCCTGCCAAGGAATAATGATAGGGAAGTAGCCGGTACCGAAGCTGGTTATAATAGATCATGCTTTGATAGGCCGGATGGGTTTCAGGGGCAATATTAAAAGGTTCCCTCAATGGGAACTGCCCATGTGACCTGAATAGCGGCAGGAAACTACTCCACTGGTACCAGCGGGTTTGAAGTTCTCTCCATTCTTCTTCATCCTTACTTTCCATGGGTACTTTGTTGTACCTGGTTTCTGTGGCAAACCCGCCAATATCGAGGGTCCAGTAGGGCAGGCCTGACAAGGAATAATTCAATCCGGCGGTGATCTGGGTTCGCATATCTTCCCATCTCGCTCCAATATCCCCGCTCCAAATACTGGCGGCATAACGCTGCGAACCGGCAAAGGCGGATCGGGTCAACAGGAAAACCCGCTTATTGGGATCCATGCCTCGCTGGCCTTCATAAATACCCCGGGCATTCATTAAGGGATAGGCATTCTGGTATTCAGCCGCAGTACCCAACGCAAGGGGTTGCATTTGTTGTTTTCTCTTTTCGGGTGAAACATTGGACAAGATATCCGGCTCGCTGGCGTCCATCCACCAGGCATCTACTTTTTTGCTAAAGAGGTTCTTCTCGAGTAAGGACCAGAATCCTTGTCGTGCCTTTTCATTAAAAACATCATAAAAGGTTGACACATATCCCGGGCCAACCCAATCTTTTTGCCTGTCGGCAATGTTTCGGGTATAAAGCCATCCATTTGATTTAAACCATTGATAATTGGGAATGCCTTCATAAAACTTTGGCCATACGGAGATCATGAATTTAGCCTTGTATTTTTGGTGGAGGGTCGCGATCATGCTATCGGGCTGTGGAAACCGGGTAGCATCAAATGACTGGCTGCCCCATTCATCCTGTTTCCAGTAAAACCAGTCCTGAACAATATTATCCAGCGGAATTTTTCTTTTTCTAAACTCAGCCACTGTATTCAATACTTCCTCCTGTGATTTGTAGCGTTCCCGGCTTTGCCAATAACCCATGGCCCAGCGGGGAACGATCGGCGCTTTCCCGGTTAGCTGGCGATATCCTTTGATCACTTCATCCAGGTTGCCGCCTTGCACAAAATAATAATCGATCTGCTTGGCCGCTGATGCCATAAACGCAAATGTGTTGACGGCCGCATCCACTGCCGGAGGTAGAAATTGAGCGGAAACATAGGATTCTCCCCCATCGGGTATCCATTCCAGCCTGATCGCATATTTCATTCCTTTCTCCATGACCAGGTCCAAAAGCGCGGTTCCCGGATTCCAGGCCTGGCGCCATTTATCAAACATTAGTTTGCCATCTACGGTAGTTTTAAAATATCCTCCGTAGCTAAACCTGAATTGATACAGACCCGTCTGATCAGCCGAAACCTTGCCTTCCCAAACAATCTTTCCGGTGGCCGGTTTAAATTCAGGAGGCATTTTACGCAGCAGGTCATTGAGGTAAGGATAGTCGATCTCCGATTCTGCTTTCTCAAAAAGCACTTCACCGGGTTTGTTCTTGTCGTTGTAGTAGGTGGTGGTCAGCCAGCCCGGCTCTCCGTATTTGCTTTCCAATTGCAAGGCAGAAAGCGGTCGAAGTGGTCTGACATCCCCTGCTTCGCCATAGGAGTAGTTATCCCATAATACACCATAGTTCCTGCTCGATACCAGGAATGGCACGGCAACTTCGGTATTGTTTTGAAAAAAGACCACCTTGCGGCCTTTGTAATTCCAGATATCATCCTGGTGTTGTCCCAAACCCACATACACTTCTGTTGGTTCTGATTGAAAATACTGGGTCAATCTGTAAAGGGGTTTACCCTCTTCCATAACCGGAATGGCCAACCGCCCCTGATTGTTCTTTTCAGCGAGTATGGGATCTCCGGCTGCATTAAAGAAACTGACCGCACCGGAGGCCAGATCCACTTTTGCCCTTAATTGACGGCCTTTAAGTTCTACCTGGCCAGGGGAATTGATCATTTCAAACTCTGTAGGCTGGGCTGTCATGGTAACCACCAGGCTGTTGTCTGGGGCCAATACCACCCCCGGGGCAGCGGTAACCCGGATGATCTGGTCATTGATCCATTGCAGACGTACAATTCCTATCTCACCCGATTTTGACCGGTCGGGATAGACCACCACTCCATCGGAAGTGGCGGTGAATCGTAGAGGTTGTCCAAAGGATGCAGAGAAAATTAGCGCGAAAAATACCAGCAGAAAAATTCCTTTCTTCATAGTCAGTTTCATTTATAAGGTGTCGTTCAGGGTTTGGATACCACCATAAATACAGCCGCCCTGGCGGGAACCACCACCCGTATGCCATTGGAAGTGGGGCCCGAATAAGGACCCAGGTCTTTATAGTTAGCTGGTCCACCTGCCGCGAGGCTGGTAGTGGAACCATTGACCAGTGTCTTACGCGAGAACTCGCCATTATCCGTGCCTCCCGTTAGTGTGTACCAATAAAACCGGTTGCCCTTTTTAAAATTCTTTATAACCACTTCCACTGTTTGGGGGGTGGCCGATTTATTCACCAGGGTGACACCCGTTTCTCCTGAGGTAAATGACGAACCATAGGAAATGATATCCGCGCTTGTTGAAGTCGAAGATACCAGACGATCACCCAGATACTTTTGAAAATAATACATGTGATAGAACGCCGGGCGGGGGTTCCATTTAGGTACCCCATCAGGCTCATCCCCATTATTGAACATGCCATGATCATCCCCATTGGTCCAGCCATTGGCCAGGTCCCAACGGGCCGTGAGACCAAATTTGTTTTTCAGTGATTCTCCAAGTACCATGACTGCATGTAATCCGTTGATATGGGATACAGCCTGTTTTGAACCCGTGGAAAAAATATTCCACTCACCTAAGATAACTGGTTTTTGGGTAAGCCCTGCCGTTGTGATGGTCTGTTTTACATAGTCCATCATCGTTTGAGTAACAGGAACAGGCGTATTCAGGATCACATCCGCATTGGAATTGACATTGTATGGCGTATAGTAGTTGTGAACAATATAAAAGTCCGGTGAAGAGCCAGCGGCGCTCATCAAGCCGGTATTCCAGTTGGTGGCCGTAGGTGTCCACCATGATTGTGGCGCCGATTCAGACATCACAGCCCCGATATAGATCGTTTTGCCGATTTGTTGTGCCGCCTTTCTCATGGAGTCAGCAAACACTTTGAAATGCTGACCATACAACTGCCCTGAAAGGAATTCAGGCTGACCATCCTGGTTGGTGGCAGTATTGATGCGATAACCGGCTTCCCAATCCCCAAAGTTCTCATTCCCGATCTCCCAATACTTTGTACGACCATTATCATACCGGACCCATTCGGCGGCCAGGTGGGCGGCACTGGCTACAGGATTTGGACCTGTACCATAGCGGGCATATCCGTAGTTAATCGTGATCATGCCTGTATTCCCGGTGGCCTGCAGCATGCTGTAAAAATTATCAACCGAAAAGGTCCAGGAGGCAGTGTTCTTTCCATACCAAAAACCCGCGGGGGTGGTACTTCCATTTGCTTGTACCAATTGGGCCGGGGCATCAGCCGGGGGAGTATTGGGTTGGGCGTTCCAGAAAAAAACATCACTGATGCTACCACCGGGAAACCGGATGATATGCGGGTGGAGTTCAGTGATATGGGTCATCAGGCTTGTTTCAGTAACCATTTGGCCCATCCAGAGATTTGAGTTATTGGAGGCAAAAGAACGCGGGATCTTTGTGATAACCTGGCTTCTGTCAACCGTAACCGTTACCCCGGAACCGGCAGGAACAGTGGAATTGGTAAAGGTTGTTGGAAGGGTGAAATTCTTTGGCCCCCAGTCATCCATAAAAAACCCGATCGTGGGAGACAGAGAGGGGTCCACCTGTGGGTTTACGGTTGTGGTGTCAACGGGGTCCACCGGAGTATCCACCCCTTTCTTTTTGCAGGAAGGAGAAACTGAAATTAATATGGCTGGAAACATAAATGCCAGCAACCAGATCTTTTTCATAGAGATTTATTGTTTATTGACAGCAATTCAAGCAAGGCCCTGGTGTTGTGATACGGACATTTCCAGAAACCTGCCTTATCTTTTTTTATAATGGAATAATCATCATACACGCCCCAAAACCATTCTCCGGACCGGGTATCAGAAATATGCTCCTTAATGAACCGCCAGGTTTTAAGCATCCTGTCCCTGTACTTTTCCTCTCCGGTTTGCTGCCAGGCCTGGTAATAGCCTAGCAAGGCTTCTGCCTGTGGCCAGGAGTGTTTTTCCCTGACCATTCTATTTGCATCCGGTTCAAATTCATACCAGAGTCCCCCATCCTCATCCATACCTTTATCAGCAGCTTCGGTGATCTGTACAGATAACTGGTCAAAATGATCCTTTAGCTCTTTATCCCCGATCACCGAGGCACACCAGGAAAGCAACCAGGCCGCTTCAATATCATGACCGTATGATACCAGATTGGATTTCGAAATCCAATCATCATCAAAGAACAAACGTAAATGCCCGGTTCTTTTATCGATAAAATACCTGTCAAATAGCCCCAGCAGATTCTGAACCCTTTTCTTCAAGCCATTATTGGGCCAAACCGTGTAAAGATTGGCATAGGCCTCCACAATATGAAGGTGAGTGTTCATTGTTTTCCGGTCGTTGTTGTCCTTGGCACTAAGCCGAAGTTCACCGGTCTCTTTCCAGTTTCTGTCAAACGCTTCCACATATCCGTTCCGGGCTTTGTCGAACCCATGTTTTTCAATAAGAGAATAAATCGCTATGGCATCTTGGAGCACCTCTTCATGCTTAGTGAGCTTGTAATATTCCGACATACCATAAATGCAAAAGGCCTGTCCATAGAGTTGTTTACGGATATCCAGCGGTTTTCCTTCGGGGGAAACAGACCAAAAAACCCCACCATGATCTTTATCTAAAAAATAAGACCTAATTCCCTGGTAGGCCTTATCTGCCATGGTACGAAGCGAGGAAGCGGGAAATGACAGGCAGGTAGCTGAAAAGGCCCAGAGTATGCGGCTATACATAACGATACCTAAGGGAGCAAGCGGGTCGGGGGAATCGTTTTCATCCACAGAACCATAAAAACCATCGAACTCTTTGGCATTGGTATATTTTATCCAATAACCAAGAATGCAATCCAGTTCCTCTTTTAGTTCCTGCGCAGGAATTGGTACTGGTTTTGGTATGGAAATTTTTGACACACCCATTTTATTTGGCAACCCGGATCCGGTTTAATGAACCGGAATCGGATTGGGTATCTGAAAGGTTTTTATCGATCAATTGGGTTAAGGTCTTAACGGAAGCTGCCGAGGAAAATCCGTCTGGCGCGGTGTTGAGTACATAATCAACCAGCCGGTTAAGTGTGGTGGTGGCCACATGCATCCTGGTATCGGAGGAGGCATAATAAATAAATACGGTTCCATCGTCATCCAGGATCCATCCATTGCTAAACAACACATTTGAAACATCCCCTACCCTTTCCTCCCCTTCGGGTGCCAGAAAATATCCCGCTGGTTTGTGTATCACCTGGGTGATATCGTACAGGTCGGTCATGAAAACATAGAGCACATACCTTAGCCCTGCTGCTGTATTCCTGACCCCATGTGCCAGGTGAAGCCATCCCTTCTCGGTTTTCAGGGGGGCGGGTCCCAAACCATTTTTCATTTCATAAACCGTATGATAGACCCTGGGGTCGATTACTGTTTCTTCGGAGATTACTGCCGGGGACATGGAGGCGCTCAGTCCAAAGCCAATCCCACCGCCTTTACCGGCTTCAATAAAATTATCCTGGGGCCGGGTATAAAAAGCATAGCGGCCCTGGAAAAACTCCGGATGAAGCACCACATTCCTTTGTTGGGGGGAGGGTGTCTTCAGGTCGGGCAGACGTTCCCAATGATGGAGGTCTTTGGTACGGGCAATGCCACATTGGGCAATGGCCGCCGATTGGTCACTGGCAGGAGCAGAGGGATCGCGACGTTCCGTACAGAAAAGTCCATAGATCCAGCCATCCTCATGATGCACAAGACGCATGTCATAAATATTGGTATCCGGCTCACTGGTCTCCGGCATTTGGAGGGGGAAATCCCAAAAGCGGAACTGATCAATGCCATTGGGGCTTTCCGCTACTGCAAAGAAAGATTTCCGGTCGGCACCTTCCACCCTGGCCACTAACAGGTATTTATTGTTCCATTTAATGGCACCGGCATTTAACACCGCATTGATGCCAAAACGTTGTAAGAGGAAGGGATTGGTTTCAGGGTTAAGGTCATAACGCCAGAATATGGGGGTATGACTGGCAGTCAATACAGGATATCTGTACCGGTCCACAATCCCATTGCCGTTTTCAGCCGATAACTTCTCATTTTTTCTTTCTGTCAGGGCCTGGTGCGCCTTTTCCATGGCATCCAACCGGCTGTAAAAATTCTTTTGCATAATAGGGTCATTAAATAATTCAATCTTCCAGCTTATCCCACCAGGTTTTCTTCAGGATCAGGATGATCACTACCAGGATCAAAACCGTGATCAGCAATGGGAGGTGCATGGAAAGCACGATATACATGGGCAATATGGTCATGCACAATTGGGCAATGATGCCCAGGACCACATTGAAAATATCCAGTTTAAACCGACGGTTGGGCTGGAAACCGGGGTTTTCTTGCATCACTAGCTCATGCACCGGTTTCCAAAATCCCCAGGGACGTACCGTTGAATAGAATTTCTTGAGTGTTTCCATATCGGTAGGTGGGGCCAGATAAGTACCGGCAATACTACCTGCAATGGAAATCAGGAACAACAAGGGGAAATAATAAAGAAACTCTATCCCGGTAAAAAACCGTGAGAACACCAGGGCGCCTGCAATCCCGGTCAGCATGCCATAGAAAAATCCATTGGCATTAAACCGCCACCAATACCATTTCAGCACATTGGCCGCGATATAGCCGCCGTACAGGGCCGAAACGATCCATTGAAGGATGCTGTTGACATCCCTGGCAAAGAAACCAAGGACCACCCCTATCGCTACCACAATCACACCTACGATATAATTCATCCGGATCACCGAACGGGTGGATGCATGGGGATTGACATGCTTAAGGTAAATATCATTAACTATATAAGCCTGGGCCGCGTTCAAGGTACCTGAAAATGTACCCATAAAGGCACCCAGCAATCCGGTCAGCACCAACCCAAGGATACCCACGGGAAGAAAATTATTAATCGCCCCCGGAAGAATCCTTTCAAAATCCAGTCCACCGTTGCCATTGCTCAGTTGAAGCTGGTTGAAATAAAGTAGTCCCAGCACGGTCAGCCCGATCACCATCGCGTACCGAACCGGTAACAGGACGATGGATACAAATCCGGTCATCTTGGAAGCTTCCTTGGGGGAGCGGGTGGAAAGTATTTTTTGCATGTCATAATTAGGGGCGGGTCCCGCACCGGCGGCAAACACGCCTTTGAACAACATCATCATGAATAACAACCCAAACAAACCAAACCCATCGTCGCTGATTTTTTGATTGGCCTCATTTACGATTCCTGTCCAGTCGAGCCCCAGGTCCCATCCAAAAAATGGATCGGACCACCCGTTGGGAACATGAAGGGTTTGCCCATCGAGGTGTATCATGGCTATGACCGCGATGGCAATGCAACCAATGGTCATGATGGCATACTTGATCAGGTCGCCCAACACGATGCTGTGCATTCCGCCAAGTATGGAATAGAACATGGCAAAGAGGGTAAAGATGATCCCATAGAAATGCGGAACATATTGCGGTGACACAGAAAAAGGTATGTAATCCTTAACCAGATCCCAGGGCACAAAGATCTCAATGAATTTTCCCAAACCCACAAAGCCATAAGCCAGGAAACCGAGGCATCCGATCAGGGCAAAAGCCACTACAATACTGTGTGACCCTTTTACACCCTGACCAGTAATGCCAAATCGGGTGGCCAGCCATTCGGCGCCGGTGTTAGCATTGGAACGTCGTAGCCATTTACTCAGGTACATCATGTTGAATACCTGGTTGAATACCGGCCAGAGCCAGGGTATCCAAATACTTTTTACGCCATATACAAAACAAAGCGCCACCATCCACATGGTGCCGCTGATATCAAACATATCCGAAGCATCGCTTAATCCTAACATATACCAGGGAAGTTTCTTACCCCCCATCAGGTAACTTTCTTTATTCTCCCGGGCCTTCCGTCGCAGGAACCAACCCAGCATTAGCATGGTTAGCAGGTAAAGAACAATGATGCTGATATCGATCCAGGTTAATTTCATGCCTTGTGAGATTGGTTAATTCCTGTCATCATTGAAATTTACTGATAAACATTTTCATTCTTTACATCGTTCTCAAACAGGGTCCGCTCCAGTTCGTAGAACTTTCTGAAATCCTTTTCGGATACCTGTCCTTTGTAAGGAGCGTAGTAGTGCATTTTGCGGGAATCGGCCATCAGCCCATGGTTGCGCCATACAAGAACCCAGGCGATCCTGTTGTCGCCAATGGCTTCCATCAGGGTCTTGGTCCACCATTCCGGATAAGGGATCGCTTCATATCCTGTTTCCGCCAGGGCAAAGAGTTTATTTTTTTGGGCAGCCACTTCTCCGATCACCGAAAGTTTCCGGCGTGTTTGTTCCGCAAACCAATTTTCTTTGAGTGGGTCACCATACTGGTAGGTATCAAAACTCAACACATCGCATTTGTCATCGCCCGGATAACGTTCCAGGAACTGATCGGCATTGTCAAATTCAGCCCCGGTGTTGTAAACCCATAGTAAATGATGATGTTTTTTTACTTCTGTTAAATAAAAGAAGGTAAACCGCCACAGGGTCTGGTATTCAAAAGGGGTGCAATGGGCCCGTCCCCACCAGAACCAGTTTCCGGTATGTTCATGAAAGGGCCGGAACAGCACGGGGATCATTTCCCCTTTCTCCCCTTTCAGGGAACCAAGAAAATTGGATACCCGGTCAAGCCACTCTTTGTACATCTCATGATTGGAACCACCCGGAATGACCGAAGCAACCGAACCCTTGGTTGTATCCCAGGCCCCGGCTGGTGCGCCAAAGGGGCTGGCCAGGTGCCAACTGATGCTGATCACTCCCCCGCGTTCATAGCCCTGCTTGATGAATTGCTTCATCTTCTTAAAAGGAACCCCATCCAGGTTCAGTTCTCCTTTTTCAATTCCACCCAGGTCCCAGCCATAGAGACCGGGATAATCTCCGGCCGATTCCAGTACATCACTTCGCCCGTCTTTATACCTCCATTCCACTCCATAGGCCAGGTCATCCTGGTGACCAAAAAGAAAACCTTTACTGGAAATTCGTTTCAGGTTCTTAAATAACTGAACCGTTTCCCTGGTAGCCAGGGGGTCTGCTGGTCCCGGATCCTGAGCCACACAGGCCAGGGAAAGGAAGACTGGAGCCAGTAGCCAGATCGTAAGAGATCTTTTCATGATCGGGTGATTAAAAGGTAGGAAAGCCATTTCTGGCATTGGTTTGTAATGCAGAAACGGCTTTCCTGTTGTACTGCTTATGCCTGCTTGCTCTTTCCGTTCTTGCAGGAACGGTTATTTAATAAAAACAATATTGTCAAAATACAAGGTCTTTCCGGCGTCATGAATCTGGAAGGTAACATTGTTGACCGGGTTGATACCGGCATAGTTGGTAGCCAGTTCATACCGGAAATAGGTCCATTTATTCGCTGGAACGGTGATCACTTTCTGGTTATTCCAATTTAACCAAAATTGCACATTCTTATCTATGTCCGCGCCTTTTACCCAAAAAGCAAAATACTTATAGCCCGACACATCAATGGAACCTCCGTTACCTAATTGCAATCCACCCCAGCTTCCTGCGGGGTCAAAAGCCGCTTTCAGTCCATTGGCTCCGGTAATCTTATC
>JAYRZH010000045.1:0-22709 GCA_041916555.1 Chitinophagaceae bacterium
AAACAGCCCCCGTTACCATCCAGGGCAATGAGGGGGAATCGGTGAGGTTTCGGATCGAAGCCGATGGGTATGTGCAAAGGGAAGTAACGTTTGACTTGCGGATGGGTCCTCGCAGTTATGATTTTGTTTTGGAAAAAATAAACAGGGAATAATGTTTTGGAAAAAAATTTTCGGAAGCAGGAAGAAAAAACAGGACAGTGTCCAACAGGCTGAAGTGATCGACTCAGGTCATATTAAAGTCGTGGTGCGTACCGACCTGGGCAATATCAGGTTGAATAATGAAGACCTGGGATTGTTCTACCGCATTGCGGATGACCAGGTGATCCGGGAGAAAGGGTACCTGTTGCTGGTAGCCGATGGCATGGGTGGTCACCAGGCAGGCGAAGTAGCCAGCCGGATGGCTTCTGAGATCATCAGCCAGGAATATTTCAACAAAGATAAAAACGGTGGTATAGAAAAAAGCCTTCGCCGTGCTTTTCTGGCTGCCAATCAACAGATCTACCATTCAGCTTCCACACACAAGGAACAACAGGGCATGGGCACCACCTGTACAGCCCTGGTGGTAACGGAACAGCTAATTCATTTTGGTCATGTAGGTGATAGCCGGGCTTATCTCTGGAAAAAAAGTGGCATACACCGTATCACCGAGGACCATACTTATGTAATGGAACTGGTTCGAAGCGGAGAGATCACCCGCCAACAGGCGGAGACACATCCAAAAAGAAATATTCTCACCAATGCCATGGGTACCAAACCGGAGGTGAAAGTGGATACGGGAAAATTTCCGCTTCCCTTTGAAACCGGTGACCGCCTCTTGCTCTGCTCCGACGGGTTGTATGATTACCTCAATGATGCGGAGATCGCCCAATGGCTTTCGGGTTTTGAGATTGCAGAAGCGGCGGAGCGGATGATACAGGAAGCAAAAAACAGAGGAGGACATGACAATATCACCATCGTACTGGCAGAAAAAACAGCCGGTGAATCAGAGGCCCCGGCCAAAGAAACCCGTGATATCGATTTGCCAGTCACCAAAGAACTTGATCTGCCATGATCGGACAATACATTCAAAATTATCAGGTAACAGCCCATTTGGGCGAAGGGGGCATGGGTACCGTGTACAGGGCCACCGATACCGTGCTTGGCCGCGAGGTTGCGCTGAAAATGTTACACACCCCGCTGATCAACCAATCGCAGTTCCTGGAAAGGTTCCGCAAAGAAGCCCGCATCCTGGCCCAGTTGTTACATCCCAACATCACTGCTATCTACAACTTCATCGAGCAAAACAACCACCATTACATGGTGATGGAATATGTGGAAGGAAAAAACCTCGACAGCCTTCTACGTCAGCACCGTGTCTTATCCTATCAAATCATCGTGCCCGTTTTTATCCAGGCCCTGGAAGGTTTACACCATGCCCATAAAAAAGGGATCTTCCACCGCGATATCAAACCCTCCAACCTGATCCTCACCCCTGATGGAACAGTCAAGGTCATGGACTTTGGCATTGCCCGCATGGCCGGTGAGCAGCGAATGACCCAGGTAAACCGCGTGGTGGGGACCGTGGAATTCATGGCACCAGAACTCATCCAGGGAAAAGACCCTTCTATAGCATCCGATATTTATGCCACCGCCGTAACCATGTATGAACTGCTGACCGGAAAACTTCCGTTTGAAAGCAATACGGATTTTAACCTGATGCAGGAGATCCTCCAAAAGAAACCACCGGCACCCGACAAACTCAATTCCGCCATTCCTTCCAGCCTGAGTCAGATCCTTCTCAAGGCCATGGAGAAGAAACCGGAATCCAGGTACACAGATGCCCGCGCTTTTCAGCAGGCCCTGATGAATGCCTTCCCCCAACTCCGGGATATTGACATGAATGCGCTTACCCCATCTGCCCCTATGACCCAGGTGATCGCCACCACCGGAAACCATCCCCTGGCTACCCAGATAGATGTAGCGCGAACAGGGAACAAAAGGAAGCTTCCCACCATTAACCTGGGTGATAAACTCTCCAGGCTAAACAAAAAACATATTGGCATTGGTGCCGGAATACTGGCCCTGCTGATTGTGGTGGCAAGTTTACTGTTTGGTGGCGGAAAGGAAATACAGGCCAATGATACACTGGGACAGGCCGACAGTCTTGGGCAGGCTAAAAACACAAACACCATTTCCCCGGTATCCACAACCAAGAATGAAGGACCAACCCTACCGGCCAATCAACCATCTACCACCACCACCCCTTCGGAGAGGTTTCAACCGGTAGAAGATCCGGCAAAAGGTAAAACGGAGAAACCCAAAGACGACAAAAAACCCGTTACCCCCAATGAAAAACCCAAAGAAGAACCTGTCGTCATAACCCCGGTTTTGAACACCCCAAAAGAGGAGCCTAAACCAGATCCTGTTCCCATAAATATCCCAGAGAAAAAAGCGACGCGCACTATTTCGCTAACAAACAGGACCGAAATAAGCCTGTATCTCCGGGAATCGATCAATGGATCCACTGCCTATGAAGGACAAAGCCTCAGCTTCACGGTTACACGTCCTGTTTACTACAATGGCGAACTGATCGTGGAAAAAGGGGCAACGGCTACCGGTCGTATCACCAAGGCGGGAAACAAAAAACTGGCCCTGGTCATCTCCTCGGTTGTAGCCGCCAATGGGCAACGAATCCCATTGCAGGAAACAGAGCTAAGTGGCAGGATCGAGGAAATACTTGCCAGTCGAAATTATTCCGCTTATCTAAAAAAAGGAATCACCATCACTCTCTAACCAAAAAACATGTAATCATGAAAAAGATCATTCTCCCCTTCCTTCTCTTATTTTCCCTGGCTATATCAGCACAGGTAAAACAACGATCCACCACCAAAGGGTTTAGCGCCGCCATTTCGGCACATACCCTGGGTTGGACATCCACTTATTTCCAATACCTCGACGAAAACTCCCCCAGTGGTTATGGAGGTGGTATCCGATTGGGATATGGGGTAACAGAAATGATTGAACCCTATATCGCCATTGATTTTACCACCATGGGCACCAAGAATATTGATGCGCAGTCCTATAAAATGCGTCACCTGGATATCGGTGTACGGTTAAACTTTGTAGGCAATGTACACCCTGTACGCCCCTTTGTGGAAGCCGGTTATACTTCCTTAAAAGGAACCCTCAAACAGGTCATAAACGGCTCAGGTTATGTGGATGCCGATTTTTACGGAGGCAAACCCCATTTGGGTGGTGGCGTTAGCTGGTTCCCCAGTGTTCCTATCAACCTGTTTGCAAAAGGGATTTTTACCGTAGGTAAAAAATCAAACCTGGATATTGATGGGGTTAAGAGCCCAGACAAGCCAGATGTAACTACTTTCCGGATATCTGTTGGCGTGGGTTTCAATATATCCGAACTCACCGCTAATAAATAATCTTCCCCAGGCAAGAATAAAAGCTATCAATATGAAACAATGGATATTTGCCGGCCTTTTTTTAACAACCAGTAATTTCCTGAGTGGGCAGAATATTGTTTTCTGGACACCCACCAATTTACATGGTACCATCATTGACAACACCACCAGTGTTCGGGCCGAGGCTCTGGGCAAGAACACCATTACGCTCAATGGGGTGCGTACGGCCTTTGAAAACCCGGCTACGATTAGTCCGGGAGATGACAAGTTGCAAATTGCCTTGAACTATCTAAAAGGAAGCCCAGTTTACCCCAAAGCCTATTATCCCTTTCTGGGTGTTTCATACCGCATCCTGCCCAAACTAACCGCATCTCTTACAACCCATCATTATATAGATCCTGATTCATACTGGAATGCGGAGATTGGTGGGCAGGATTTTGATACTAAAAAAAAGGCACACCATACCTATTCGCTTGGGGTGGCCGCTGGGGTAATTGAAGGGCTGCATGTGGGTTTATCGGGCAACCTGATGCAGGATGAGGAGATCAAGGGGATGATCACTTCGAAAGACTTTATTATGAACCTGGGTGTGATCTATGACAGAAAGGTAAAGTTCTTTAAGAGCAATCCCAACATCAGTCATGAAAATTTCCGTGTGGCAGCCAGCATGTTTAATCTGTTGATGGATGGCCAAACCATTCAGCGGCAGAGTGAAGCGGTTTGGCAGTATCGTGATATGCCCATCATTGCTCGTGCGGGAGTGGCCTATGAATTTAGCCTGCCCTTAAAATTGTCCTTTGCCCAAAAAAGCAAGAAGTTGAAAAGCGCTCCGCAAACCATTGACCTGAGTGCCAGGCTGCAATATGGGAATTGGTTAAAAAGCAAAAAGCATATTTACGATGAATACAAGTACCATACGCATGTGGGGATAGGCCTGGAAGCTGTGGCCTTAAAACTCCTTGCCCTTCGGCTGGGATATTTTACGGAATCAAGAACAGTGGCTGAAAACCCGGTACCCGGAACAAGGTATGCCACCAAGGATAAAAGAAAAGGGTTGACCTGGGGATTGGGGGCGATTATTCCAGCTCGTGACTGGTCAAATGGCAAACTCCCGTTTGAGATCCGGTTTGATCTCCTGCTAAAAAATCATCCTGATCTGTTAGATGAATCAATTTCCCAGCGATCCGCTCCGGAATTCACCGACAAAAAAATCCAGTTTGGTATTGGTATCGAACTTGCGATAAAGTAGGTTAGGGAAGAGTGAGTAAAGAAAACAGGCAGCTGTACGTAGTACAAGCTGCCTGTTCTGTTTATTTTGGAGTCCTACTATCACCCCAGCGCCACTCTCTTAAACCCGGTCACTTTCACATTTCCGGCTTCTTTCAGGTAGTCGGCAACAGATTTGCTACCGTCTTTTACAAAAGCCTGGGCTTCGAGGGTTTGTTCTTTGAAGAAGGCATTCATTTTACCATCGGCGATCTTGGCGAGCATTTCATCCGGTTTGCCGGCCATTTTCGGGTCTTGTTTCATCAGGTCAACCACGATGGCTTTTTCCCGTTCGATTACTTCAGCAGGTACGCTGGCGGCATCAACGGCTACCGGGTTAAGGGCAGCAATCTGCATGGCCACATCTTTACCAGCTTCGGCAGATTCTTTGTTCAGACCCACCAGTACACCGATACGGTAGGCGCCATGAATATAGGAGGCTACGTATTCAGCATCGATACGCTCAAAGCGGGTAACACCAATTTTTTCACCGATTGATGCGAGTTTATCGTTTACCAGGTCAGCCACGGTTGCGCTACCGGCTTTGGCGGCCAGCAGTTCTTCCAGGGTGTTAACATTGGCGGCGATAGCGGCATCGGCGATTGTTTGTCCAAAGGCAACGAAATCGGCGTTTTTGCTAACGAAGTCAGTTTCACAGCTTACGCATACAACGATACCGGTTTTATGATCGGCGGTTGTTTGCGCAATCACCACACCTTCTTTTGCTTCACGGTCGCTGCGTTTGGCAGCTACTTTTTGTCCTTGCTTACGCAGCCAGTCAATGGCCGCTTCAAAATCACCATTGGTCTCGGTCAGGGCTTTGCGGCAATCCATCATACCGGCGCCGGTAGCCTGGCGGAGTTTGTTGATATCTTGGGCACTTATTGTCACGGTTGACATTTGAGTATTATTTAATGATCAATCAAAAATTAACGTCTCCCACCACCAGGTCCGCGACCGGCAGAAGTTCCACCACCACCGGTAGTCCGACGGCGTTGGCCACCACCTGTTCCGCGACCACGGCCACCACGACCAGCTTCAGCTTCGGCTTCGGCCAGCAGTTTAGCGGCTTTCTTTTCCTTTTCGTCATCATTCACTTCATCATTCTCATCGTCTTTGGCGGCTTGTCTTTCGGCAAGACCTTCGGCGATAGCGGCGGTGATGTAGTTTACGATGATGGCGATGGATTTGGTGGCATCGTCATTGGCGGGGATGGGGAATTCAACCTTATTGGGGTCGCAATTCGTGTCAACCACACCAAAAGTGGTGATATTAAGACGCTTGGCCTCGGAGAGAGCGATATGCTCGTGCCCGATATCCACGATGAAGAGGGCAGCAGGTACACGACCCAGTTGGGCGATACCACCAAGCACTTTCTCCATTTTGTCTTTGTCACGGCTCAGGGTCAGGCGTTCTTTTTTGGTGATGCTGTCAAAGGAACCGTCGCCCAGCATTTTCTCAATGCTTTGCATCTTCTTCACGCTCTTGCGAACCGTGTTGAAGTTGGTCAGCATACCACCCAGCCAACGTTCAGTGACGAAGGGCATGTTTACTTTCTTGGCGCATTCGGTTACGATATCCTTGGCCTGCTTCTTGGTACCCACGAAGAGGATCTTCTTACCGCTGCGAGCGATCGCTTTGAGGGCGGCGGCAGATTCCTGTAAACACTCGGTGGTCTTGTTCAGGTCAATGATATGGATGCCTTTTTTCTCAGCAAAGATGTAAGGCAACATCTTGGGGTTCCACTTCTTCTTCAGGTGACCGAAGTGTACGCCTGCTTCGAGGAGCTGCTGTTGTAAGGAAGTGTTATTTTCCATTTTATGTTTAGCTTTTAGCTATTAGCATTTAGCTTTTAGCCGTGAAATTTTTATTAGGTTGCCAGGCCCTTAGCAATACGCTAAAAGCCAATGGCTATTATTAACGTTTGCTGAACTGGTAGCTTCTTCTGGCTTTCTTCTTACCAAACTTCTTACGTTCAACCGAGCGGGGGTCGCGTTTCAGCAGACCGGCCGCTTTGAGGGCGGGACGAAGTTCAGCGTTCAGTTCCACCAGGGCGCGGGCAATACCCAGCTTGGCAGCCTCAGCCTGACCTTTCAGACCACCACCAGCGGCGTTGATCTTAATATCAAACTTGTCGGTAGCTTCCACGGTGCGCAGGGGAGCTTCTACCTGGTTTTGCAGGTACACCAGCGGAAAATAAACTTTATAGTCTTTGTCGTTCACAGTGATGGCACCGGTTCCTTTGGAAAGGAATACACGGGTCACGGCTTCCTTACGACGACCAATTCCGTTTTTCTGTTTTTCCATTTTCGATTATTTATTAAAAGCTAAAAGCGTAAAGGCTGATAGCTAATAGCTTTTTAGAATTTAAGTTCTTTAGGTTGCTGTGCGGTATGCGGATGGGCTTCACCGGCATACACGAACAATTTCTTGACCATCTTGCGTCCCAGGCGGTTCTTAGGGAGCATGCCTTTTACAGCGCGCTCAATCAGGGCATCCGGACGACGCTTCAGCAGGCTGGCAGCAGTCTCTTCCTTCTTACCTCCAGGATATCCGGAGAAGTTGATGTATATCTTTTCTTCCAGCTTGTTACCAGTGAACTTTACTTTGTCGGCGTTGATCACTACGACATAGTCGCCTGTATCAACGTGAGGCGTATAGGAGGCTTTGTGCTTTCCGCGCAGAACAGCTGCGATCTTGGAGCACATGCGACCTACGGTTTGATTGGTACCGTCAACAACATACCAGTTGCGCTGAACGGTAGCCGCATTTGCATGCTTGGTGGTGAAATGTAGTTTGCTCATTATTCTGTTTTTTAAAATTATCCCCAGGGCCAACCCCCAAAGGACCCCCTGTAAAAGGGAGCGCAAAGATAGGGGAAAAGGGATGGTGAAAACAGGGGTTTAGGGGTTAATTTTTTAGCACACCTTTACAATCTATTGATTTTCAATAATAATTTTGAACAGGATTTTTAATCATCAAGCATGAAGGACAGCAAGAAGGCACAAAGGGCACACAGGGTGTCAGCATTTCCATGTACCCTTTGTTCCTCCTTTGCGTACTTTGTGTCCTTTTGCTCACAATATAATCACTTGAATATTAATAGATTAATATTATCCGTTACCCATTTTTTCTTATTTTGTACTCCCAAAACCTCCCCCATGCCTTCTCACCACCTCGGCCGCTCCTCCTTCGGCGACCCCAAAAACGTCGGCAACCTGATGCCCATCGAAGAAGGGCATTCCCTTTTAAATGAATGGGTACCTAACGCACGACTCCGCCTGCATATGTACCAGGTGGCCGCCATCATGAAAGCCTGGGCCATAGAAAAAGAAGGTGCCGATGAAAAAACGGCGCTTAAATGGGAATTGGCGGGTTTACTCCATGATGCCGACTGGGAAAAATACCCCAATGATCATTGCCGTATCATCATTGAAGAACTGGAGCGCCGTAACCAGGACCCCGAACTGATCCACTGCATCGCTTCGCATGGCCCCAGCTATTTTGGAGTGGAACCGGAAAACAATATGGACAAGATGATCTATATGTTTGACGAACTCAGCGGTCTTATACACGCTTACAGCCTGATGCGCCCCGGAGGCTATGAAGGCATGGATGTAAAGGGGGTGAAAAAAAGATTAAAAGAAAAGAGCTTTGCGGCCAACGTAAACCGCGATGATATTAATGATGCCGCCTCGCGTATCAATACTCCCTTAGATGATATTATCCACTTTATTATCTCCATCCAGTCAAAAGTAATGTAATAGGTTTCTCGCCGCGAAATCCAAATAATCCGTGAAATCCGTGTAATCCGTGTAATCTGCGTAATCCTTGTATTCCTCTCCCCCGCAAACGTTTGCAGCCATTTTATCCAAAAACCGCCTCTTTCTACCCCCTTCCTGCCGTACTTTTCCATTTCATTTCAACGATTGCTTATGCTCCCTACCAAACCCCGGCTGAGTTTTGGACAGATCTGGAATATGAGCTTTGGATTCCTCGGTATCCAATACTCTTTTGGCTTGCAACAGTCTGCCGTCAATCCCATCTATTCTTTCCTGGGAGCCAATCCCGAAGACCTTCCTATACTCAACCTGGCCGGACCCATGACCGGATTGATCATTCAGCCGATCATCGGAGCCATGAGCGACAAAACCTGGAGCCCCCGCTGGGGTCGCCGGAAACCCTATTTCCTGGTTGGCGCCATCATGTGTAGCCTGGCCCTCTTCCTCTTTCCTTTTAGCCGCGCCCTCTGGATGGCTGCCGGTCTGCTCTGGATCCTTGACGCCGGTAATAACACGGCCATGGAACCCTACCGTGCCTTTGTGGCGGATAAACTTCCCAAAGAACAGTATGGAACGGGTTTTATGATGCAGAGTTTCTTTACCGGACTGGGCATCACCCTGGCCAATATTTGTCTCCATTTTTTTGAAAAAAAGAACCTCATCCCCGGCAAATCAGCCGCAGGCATTCCATATTGGGTATATATTGCCTTCTTTATCGGGGCCGTTACCAGCATTTCCACGGTTTTGTGGTCGGTCACCAAAACACCGGAGATACCTCCTACCGAAGAGGAACTGGAAAAACTCAAGTCGCACCCCAAAGGATTGGCCGCCCCCTTCCAGGAAATATTATCCGCCATTGGCGATATGCCTAAAGTGATGTGGCAACTCGCCCTGGTCTATCTTTTTCAATGGTATGCCATGTTTTGCTACTGGCAGTTTATCTCCCATTCCATTGCTGAAACCGTTTGGCATACCAGCTCCAAACAAAATCCCGATCTGTATGGGGAAGCCGCAGCCCATGCCAGCCTGATGAATGCGGGTTATAATGTGGTGACCTTCCTCACCGCCTTTGCACTGGCCTGGTATGCGCGTCGCATAGGGGCCAAGTGGGTGCATGCCGCCTGTGTGGCGCTGGCTGGAATAGGCCTGCTCCTGATCCCCCACCTGCACGACAAGGACCTCATGTTCATCCCCATGATCGGACTGGGTATCGGCTGGGCCAGCATGATGGGAGTGCCTTATCTCCTGGTTGTTGACAAGATACCCAAAGAACGATATGGCGTATATATGGGTATCATCAATATGATGATCGTTGTACCCATGTTGCTTCAGACCCTGAGCTTTGGGTATATTTATAAGCATATCATTGGCAACCATCCGCCTTATGCCATTCTTTTTGCCGGGGGCTGCCTGATCATTGCCGCTTTGCTGACCTTATTGATCAAATCCGGGAAACCAATACAGGAATCTGATATCCCTGCTGTGGCAGGGGGGCATTAAACATCCTTTATGAAAAAGATCCTTTGTATAGGAGAAGCGTTGATCGACATGATCTGTACCGATAAAGGCCGTGCCTTATCGGATGGGCAGAATTTCCTGAAAAAAGCCGGGGGTGCGCCTACCAATGTGGCTGCTGCCATTGCGGCCCTGGGCGGGGATGTGGAATTAATCGCCACCGTGGGGGCTGATCCTTTTGGCAAACACCTCATAGATGTCATGCATTCCTTTGGGGTATCCACCCGCTGGGTTACCCGTGACCCCAACCACTTTACCACCTTTGCTTTTGTTTCGCTGATGGAAAGCGGTGAACGGGATTTCTTTTTCAACCGGGGGGCCGATGGATTCCTTCCCAAAGAAGTGGTTTCCCAAATTCCCCTGGAAGAAGTGGGCATTACCCATTTTGGCTCCGCCACGGCCTTCCTGCCCGGTGCTTTGCAGGAATCCTACCTGGAACTCCTCCACCGGACCCAGGCACAGGGTTGCCTGGTTAGCTTTGACCCCAATTACCGACACCTTCTTTTCCAGGGCCAAACAGATAGCTTTATCAAACAATCCTGGTCCTATCTTGAAGCCTGTGATTTTTTTAAAGTGAGTGATGAAGAAGCCATGCTGCTCACAGGGGCTTTCTCAGTCAAAGACGCGGCCCGGTTACTGAGGAAAAAAACAACTGGCATATTTACCATTACCCTGGGTAAAGAAGGAACACTCCTGGGTATCGGGGACCAATTGATCCAGGTTCCCAGCATACCGGCTCATGTAGTGGACACCACCGGGGCTGGCGACGCTTTTGTGGGCGCCGTGCTTTTTCAACTTAGTCAATTAAGAACAGAACAAATCAAGAACCTGTCCGTTGAAAACTGGGTATCCATCATATCCAACGGCAATAAAGCCGGGGCCCGTACCTGTGAATACCTGGGGGCTATGGAAGCCTTTAAACACTTAAGCAAAGACATATTTTCCTGAATCAACGATTAAACAGACGATTCCCTTGTACAACCATAGTTTACACCAACATATCACCGATACTTTACAGCAACAGTCTATTGACCCCGGAGGGGCCGATAAGCTATTCTTTACACGCTTTATCGCCAATGCCACAGCCATAGATGCCCTCTTTCATGAGATCTATGGTCACCGGGCTGATGCCAACACCTATTTCAACCGGTTGGTTTCCCTGATCACCAACTCCTATTCCCAAAGAAGCGAAGCCCTTAAAAAACGCGACGCATTTAAAATGCAACAGGGCACCTGGTTCCTGAGTAATGAGATCACAGGCATGAGCCTGTATGTGGACCGTTTTTGCGGTGACCTGCCGGCTCTTTCCACCAAACTTGACTATTTCCGAGAGCTGGGTGTTAATTTTCTCCACCTTATGCCGGTATTTGAAAGTCCGGCCGGGGAAAGTGATGGCGGATACGCCGTATCTGATTTTCGAAAAGTGGATAGCCGTTTTGGCCACCTGGATGATCTCTGTTCCCTGCAAAAGAAAATGCAGGAAGAGAACATGTACCTGATGCTCGACATTGTGCTTAACCATACTTCGCACAAACATGAATGGGCATTAAAGGCCAGAGAGGGGGATAAAAAATACCAGGACTATTTCTACATGTTCGATAACCGGACCGAACCTGATCATTACGACAGGCACATGCCCGAGATCTTTCCGGAAAGCGCACCCGGCAATTTTACCTGGGTGCCTGAGATCAACAAATGGGTGATGACCGTTTTCCATAATTACCAATGGGACCTCAACTACCGCAACCCGGCTGTCTTTCTCGAGATGCTGGAAACGATCTTTTTTTATGCAAACCTGGGCGTGGATATTCTCCGCATCGATGCCCCTGCCTTTATCTGGAAGCAACCCGGCACTACCTGTCAGAACCTGCCGCAGGCCCATACCCTGCTTCGGCTGATCAAGCAATGCGTTCAGGTGTCGGCACCGGGCATGGCCCTGTTGGGCGAAGCCATCGTGGCGCCGCGGGAGATCATGAAATACTTTGGTACCGGGCTCTACACCGCCAAGGAATGTGATTTTGCCTACAACGCCACCCATATGGCCCTGCAATGGGATGCCCTGGCCACAGCCGATACCCGTGTGATGCTGGCCGCACAGCATGAAATCCTGCAAAAGCCCTATGGCACTTCCTGGATCAATTATACCCGTTGCCATGACGATATCGGATTGGGTTACGATGATTATATGATCCGTCAGTCAGGGTTTGAACCTTTTGAACACCGCAAATTCCTGAAAGACTATTATTCCGGCATTCGTCATGATTCCCCTGCCAGGGGAGCTTTGTTCTCGGTAAACCCAAAAACCAATGATGCCCGTATCAGTGGCTCCCTCTCTTCCCTGTGTGGATTGGAAAAAGCGATTGAAAACAAGGATGAAAAAGCCATCGAGATGGCAATTCGGAAGATCCTGCTGATGCAAGCCCATTCATTCTTCCTGGGCGGAATCCCCATGTTGTTCTATGGAGATGAACTTGGATACACCAATGACTACTCATACCAGAATGACCCTGGTAAAAGTTATGATAACCGATGGATGCACCGACCGTTGATTGATTGGAAAAAATATGAGCGGACAAAACTGGAAGGTTCCATTGAACAGCAGGTATTTTCCGCTACCCAAAAACTCATCGCGCTCAGAAAAAAACTTACCGCGGTTGCCGACCACAAGAACCTGACCTGGATGACCCCGCACAATATCCATATTGCCGGTTACCTGCGCACGTTTGAAGACCAGAAACTCTATTGCCTGTTTAATTTCTCCGACCAGGACGCATACCTTACCTGGTATGCCTTTAAAGAACATGGCGTGGCCCCGCAAAAATTAGTGGACCATTGGAGTGGCATGGAATATGAAGTGGGCTATGACCACGAGTATATGGTAATAGAGCCTTATGGGTTTAGGGTGATGGGGGCGGGGGAGAATAGGTGAATGGTGAATAGGTGAATGGTGAAACTTATAATCTATAACTTACAACCCCAAAAATATTCACTATTCACCATTCACCATTCACTATTCACCTATTCTCCCCCCATCGCCAAAAACACGCCATTCGTCCAGCCAAAACCATCCTGTCCGGGGTATTCGCCTCCACCGGCTTCGAGATGAGTGTTGACGACATTGTATTTTTCCATCATTTTCCCGCTTCTTGCAAATACCTGTCTGTTCAGGTCCATCCACCGCTGACAAATAGTATTGGCCAATTGGGTGTGCCCATAGTTTTCCAGTCCTCTGACAGCCACCCATTGCAGCGGCGCCCAGCCATTGGGTGCATCCCATTGCTGTCCGGTGGTATGCAGGCTGGTGACCAATCCCCCTTCCTGAAGAAAATCCCTTTCAAGTCGGTCGGCCACCAGGGCAGCTTCTTCCTCTGTAGCAATTTTGGCAAACAAAGGAAAACAACCGGCCAGTGTTATGGCTGTTGAAGCCCGGCTGAGGGTCCAGTCGAAATCCACAAAAAAGGATTCGCCGGGGTGCCAGCAATAGCGTCGTATGGCTTCTTTTCGGCGCAGGGCCAGTTGGTTGAATTTCCAGGCAGTTTCTTCATCGCCTGCTCTTTCTGCCGCAACAGAAATATTCATTTCCAGGAGATAGAGCAAGCTATTCAGATCAACCGGAACAAAATCGGTGGTATGAATGGTTGAGAAATCAAACGGATCGGTAAACCACCGGCTACTGAAATCCCATCCGGAGGCGGCCCCTGCACGAAGGTGTCGAAAGAGGTCGGGGGAATGGTTTTTCTGGTGCAGTTCCATATCCTCGCGATATGCTTCGGGCCGGGGTGTTTCCGATTCATCATAATACCGATTCAGTACTTCTTCCCCTGGCATACGGACCACCTGGTGAAGTGCCGCTTTGTGAAGGGGCAGATGGTCTTTTCCCTTCATCCAATAATTATACTCCATTTCCATGGTGGGCAAAAATTGTTGCCAGGCTTCCTGCTCACCCATGTCTTCCAGCAATGCCACCATCAGGGAGAAAAAAGGTGGTTGGGAACGGCCAAGATAATAAGTACGGTTTCCGTTTGGTACATAGCCAATGGTTTCAATCAGGTATGCGAAATTCTGCACCATGTCACGCACTTTATCCTTGTGCCCGGAAGCTACCAGTCCCAACATGGTAAAATAACTGTCCCAATAATAAATTTCCCCAAATCGCCCGCCCGGTACCACATAGGGATAAGGTAGGGGTATGAGGGAACTGTTTTCTTCCATGGTTGGCTGTCGCGTGAGTACTGACCAGAGGGCTTCAATATGCTTCTCCACCGGTTGGGAAGGGTCAGTATGGTATCCGTTCCCAAATACATGGGGAAGGTCAAAATGCTGGTTGACAAAATCAGTGAGGGAAAATCCCGGTTCTTTTCTTTGCTGGTCAAAGCGTGCCAATATTTCCTGCAGGGAGTACTTGGGCTGGCAATCCACAAAGGTTTTTCCATCGGGAAAAACGGGTTGCTGCTGTACCTGTTCAAACAAAGGAGCCAAATCATGAATACGAATAGGCATATCGTTCTGTCAATTTACCACTCAGGAGTTAATTGGTTTCATCTTATTTGAGCTCATCCTGGCAAAGAACAAAAGACAAACAAAAAGGATGGCCATGGGAGCCAGGGAAAAGTAGAAAGCCTTACTCCCACCTGAATGCTGAAACAAATATCCCACCAGCCTTGAACCCAGTGTCCCACCGATTGCCGAGAAAAAAACGAGCAGGGAGGCCATCGGGCTGTGATAGATCTTTTCGGTGGAACTCAATACAAAGGAATTGACCAGCGGGTAGATCGGGGCTAAGAACAACCCGATCAATGGAAATACATAGGCAATCACCGGCACTTCCGATAAAGAGTGTATTTCACGGGGTGCCAGCCTGGCGGTCATCGGTAGCACAAATACAACCATCAGGGCCGCGCCTATCAAACATCCACCCAGGATCCAAAACCAGGATATCTTCTTGACCAATTGGGATGAAATATACCTGCCCAGCGCTATTGATAACATCAATATCACGGTCATGTTGACACTGATGGTCTCTTTCAGGTGGAGTACCTTTTGATTAAAGGTTGGTAGCCAGCTCATGATCCCCTGTTCAGTCATCACATACATAAAGGCGGCGATGGCAAATACAATTACCAGGGGCCGCCGCATCAGTTTGAACATCTGGATAAAATCACGGCTCACATTCGAGCCCGGGGTTTCATAAGTAATATTAAACCTGGAAAAAAGTAAAATGATAAATGATAAGGCAATCAGCCCGGCTAATAACAGATAGATTCTCAACCAGGCATTGGGGTCTGTATCACTATAAAACAAAGGGAATACGATAAAGCCCGCCGCGATGCCGATCATGAAAAAACTCTCGATCGAGCTCAACAGGGTTTTATGCTCCTGGTCATTGGCTGTAATCAGGCCAATCAATGAATAAACAGAAACCTTGACCACGGCAAAGGAGATGCCCACGCAGGCGAACAACACCTGAACCGATGAAAAGGAATTTCCATAATACATAAACAAACAACCGCCAAATACCAGGGCCAGGGCCACCAGCATGCCACGTTTGTAACCGATCCGGGGTAAAAAGGAGCCAACCAGGAAGGATACGGCTGCAATAGACAGGTCCTTAAAGGCTTCGAGGGTGCTGGCGCGAACTTCTGAAACACCATAGGTATTGATAGACCGCTGGATCAGGATTCCCACGCTATTGAGAAGAATGGCAAAGACAAAATAATTCAGGAATAGCGATATCCTGATGGGCTTGTAGGACATGGCAAGCAGAGTTTGTCGAGGAAATTAAGGGATTTGCTATAACGAACCCCCTTCCACCAGCACGGAATCAAGAAAAACGTGCTCCGCAAACGTTTGCTGTTGTAAACATTGTTGCATTTGAGAGAAGGCCAGGTGGCCAAGCTTACCGCCACTGGTCTCCACATAAGTAACCCTGGGGTTGAATAAGGTTGGGATGAACCCGTTGCTGATACTGATGATACCCATTTCATCCGGTACTTTAATGCCCAGTTCATGAACGGCCTGCATAACCCCCATGAGGATAAGGTCACCCATGCCAAAAATGGCATCATATCGTTTGCCTGACTGGTAGAGGGACTTTAATAACTCCCGGGAGGTATCTGTCTTTTCCGGGTAATGAATTTCCAATTCCGTATCCGGCGCCTTTTCAGCAAAGGTCTTTCGGAAAGCCGCGCAGCGGGCGCGGGAAATGCTCAGGTGCGGGTGCCCAAAAAGGGCCAGCACTTTTTTCTTCTTTTTCTCAATCAGTTTATCAGCCGCCAGGATAGCCGCTTTTTCATCGGAGAGGCAAACCTTATTATAGCCTTCCACTTCGGGCACGCGGTCAAAAAACACAACAGGTATCCCTATCTCCCTGAGTTTGTTGAAAGGGGTCATGTCTTCAATCTCCACCGAAATGGAGGCAAACAGGCCACTGACGATGCGTTTTCGGAAAAGATGCAGACAGGAAGTTTCGATTTCCAACTGGTCGCGCGACTGCATCACCAGGACATAAAAATTATGCCGCCGGGCTTCTTCTTCCACGGCGGCAATAAAAGAATCGTAAAAATAATTATCAATAGATGGCACCAGTATTCCCAGCACATTCGATTGTCGAGTACGAAGGTTGACCGCGTAGCTGTTGGGTTCGTATTCCAAAGCCGTTGCCAACTCCTTCACCTTTCTCTTGGTGGCCTCCGAAATATCCGGATGGTCTTTCAATGCTCTTGATACAGTGGACACACTGATACCAAGAGCCTCAGAAAGTTCTTTGAGTGTGCTTTGCTGCATGTGTAGCCAACTTTTTTTAATATGACAAGCCCGTTGACAACACAATATAAAGAATATTGCATTGCGCCGGTCTTATCCGGCCCCATCCGTCATAGCCCGTTGAACGGCAAACTGTCCCACATTGTTTCCAACCTCCAAACCTACTTCACAATCACTCCGGTAGTGGATGCCCCCATACAACCTGGACATTGAGGCTTCCCTGGCCATATTATCATAGGCTGTAGCCCGTGAGGGTATGATATGGGATAAAATGGTGGCAGCCGCCCCGCTAAAGGTGGAATGCCCAGAAATATAGGCCGGGAAATTGGGGATGCCTGTCAGTGTTTTGATATTGCTGTTGAGTTGGGTGGGTCTTGGGTTAAAATAAAAATACTTGGTGTCCCAGCACACAATGGCTGCATCCATCAGGGCCATGTTTAGCAAAGCCATATTCCTTGCCCACCTTACCTCACTAAACCTTTCTTTGATAAAATCATCGGCGGCTATGGCGTCCCAGTGGCCGGGTGGTGTATAAGTCCCCACCCCATCGGCCCAAAAATGGACAATGGCTGTATGTTCCCGTGTAGGGTTCTTGATCTGTTGATAGACTTCTTCTGTTTCATCCCTCATTTGCTGGCTATTGACCAAAGGAGGCGGGCCTGGCCGAAGGGAAATGGCCGTGAGCGAATCAAAGAGGAAGGGTTTAACCTTGCCAAATAATGGCAGCATGGGTGGGCGCCTGGGTGATTCAAGACTGTACCAGGGTGTTTCTCCACGGGCCATGCAATCGTTTTCCAATTGGGTCCAAAAAGTCTGGTTTCCCGCGGCTGCACCGGCACGATCGCCCCTGGCACGGGCAACAAACTTCTGGGCCACTGATTTTCCCAATGATTGGCCAGCTTCTATATCGCTGCGTACATTGGCGCCGGCGATCAGCCGGGCACGCATGTGTTCCTCCGCTTTTTGCTGGATAAAATCCTGGTCGCCCGGAAACAGAAGTTTCAACATTTCCACCGCGGCACCAGCCACTACTGCATCCTCGGAAGGATAGGAAGGCAGGTCACTTTGGGGCACCAGGGTATTGATGGTTGCATCCACCTTATAGGGTGCCGCCCGGTTGTAAAGCTTCTTATAATGCCAGGCTGCTACAAGAGCGTCATACTGCGCAGCGCTTACATAGGCATAGGCCCTGGCGGCATAGGGTGGGTTGGCAAATGGAAACTGGGGATAGGCCAGCGGGTTATTGGCATTTGGAAACGGATAGGTTCCATCATCATTCTGGTAAGGCGGCAAATTATACTTCGCTACCAGTTCACGCAATATCTCATTCCATCTTAGCACCGCACCAGCGCTCCAATATTTGACAATGGCTTTTTCCTGGTTGCTCAGTTCACGCTGCCAGGATTTAATCTCATTTATTTGCGCGATATAATCCGGCGTATTGGTTGCTCCGGGCGCAGCCACAGGAAATTCCGTAGGCGAACTCAGCAATACCGGCACCCAAAGTCCGGCATTCAGATCAATATTGGCGGGCGCCAAGGCCGGCGCATTATCCGTGCGGCTTTCCACATCCTTGTTACAGGACAGGAAAGTGGCGGCATAGCTCAGACCGGCCAATAATATGAAGGAGGATAATTTTTTCATGGTCATTTCTTATTGGTTTTCGTTTTACCAAAATAAAAGGCATAAAAAGCGCCGGCATTATAGGCCATGGCCTGACCCATATTCCTGCCTGCCACGGTATATTGCCCCCCGGCAAGGAAGGATAGATTCGTATGCGCCTTCAGGGTGTATTTGAAACTGGCCCCTACCTGGGTCGCATTCATCTTATTGCTGGGAAAAGGCATGTTGTTCCGGGTAATATCAAAGCCACCCAATGTTGTCCAATTGGTGATATGCGCCTCCGCCAACAGGTATTTACCCCGGTAACCCATACGCAACTGGTATTGGGCGGCATTGGGCATATTTACCACATTGGTGAGCCTCATCTCCGTGTCGTAGTAAGAGGTTCGGTCGATCTCTACATTGCTGCGCATCACATAGGTGGCCCATCCGGTTACCGTAAACCTCTTATACTGGTAATCGGCCATGGCCCTTACCATGAGGTTGCTGGAGTGGAGTCCGATAGAGAGTGGCAGAAAATCAGCCACATAATCAGAAAGCGGGGTGGAAACACCGGCCAGTCCATAGAAGGACAACTTGTGCTTACCCATGTTCTTTCTCAAAAACCTCCATTTTACAAATACGGACAGGTCCTGCACCCCATTCATTCCATGCAAGGTACCCGCGGTAGCCTTGGTCCATACATAGGGTGCCCCAGCCATGATATTCAGGTTGTCGGTGATACCGTAGTTGGCCATGTACATGAGGGAACTTGTTTTTACTGTTCCCAAATTGGCATTGTCCCTTTTCAGGGTGCCTTCCCAGTAATGATCCCAGGAAGAATTATTGTATAAAAAACCGTTGCAGAATTGGTTTCGATTCATCATAATGGCATCCATATCGGTCTGGGCCGAAGCGGATAGGGCCACTATAAGAAACAAAATCCCCTGCAACAAGCTTTTTACAAGCTTTGTTTTCTTTTTCATTCTTAGCAGAAGATTTGTTTTTTTAAAATCGTAATGTCATACCTACGTTTACGAGGTAATCTGCAAAGGCCGCGTCTCCCTGAACATGGGTTCCTGATTCAGCCGTGCGTAATTTGTCCGAATAACTTTGTGTCCTGTCCCTTACCAGCGCTACCGGTACGGAAGCGTAAAGGCTAACCTTTTTGAGCATATAGGAAACTACCGGTTCGGCCGAGATCACATACCCTGGGCGACGAAAGCCTTTATCACCCCCAATCAGGTCACTGCTGGGGATGGCTTCTATGCGGACACCGCCTGATACAGACAAGGCATTGGCCATATAGCTATAGCCTGCCCTGAACATCAGTTGATCGGGTACGCTCATGGTGCTGGTGAAATACTTGGTGGCGATAGCGGAAACAGCGCTTCCGCGACCGGTGGACACCCCATTCTGTTCGCGGGGATTGATGAGGTAATAAAAGTTGCCATAAACCCCGGAATGGTGGGAAAAATTATAGTATCCGCTGAGTTCGGTGATGATACCTGTTCCCCCATCTCCCAGTTGTATCGACTGGTCAACCGGGCCCATGACATACGTGCTGTCATTTTTCCGGAAGTAATCTTGTACCTCATAGTCACCCGTGGCAAATTTTATTCCCAAACCCACCTGGATATTGCCTTTGTGGGCTTTAGCCGGATCAAAGAGCCAGCGATAAGCGGTCAGCCGGATATCACCCAGGCCAAAGGACCTGGTATTATTGCGTGCATTGGGGCTGGTGCTGCTGTTTCCATAATGCTCATACATGGAGGAGCGTACATTGGAAATAATGGGAATACCCACCGACAGGGACCAATACTTATTAAAGGTGCGGGTAAGGGTAAGGTCTGTTGACAAAGAATGATTGATGACCTCTGTACCATGTTCAACCCGTTCCTTTTGTTCTTCCGTTCCCACAAAATGTTTGTAGGATTTAAAATAACGGGTATTGACATTGAATATCCAGCTCTTTTCTTGTCCGGGCATGGGGCGGGAGCAACTGTTTCCATTGGAACGAATGGCCACACAGCCCTGGGCGGATAATTGCTGAGATATATAAAGACAGGCGACAAACGCCGTCATGATGCGTAAATGTTTCATTGGTTTTCTTTTAAAAGCGATTTAAGGTTTCCCGCGGCGCAGGCAAAAAACAATGCGTACGCTGCGGGAAACCCAATTCTTTGGCTGGAAGATTATTTTTTCATTTTTAATCTGCCGACAATAAACTCTCCTACTTTTTTGCCATAGTCCGTACTTACGAGACAGGAATTGTGGAAATGGATACCTCCATAGAAACGCGCCCAGTTATTCTCTATCGCCGCATCCCGGAAGGATTTAAAGGAGCGGCTGGCGATACCAAATTCAAGTTCAGAGGTATCGGTATAGGCGAAATTATCCCCGAACACATAGGTAAGCGCTTCAGCATTGCTGGCAGAAACGGTAGAATGTCCGCAGGTATATTCAGGGAAGGGGGGTGTTTGCAGCAGGGGTCTCCACTCGGGATCAACAAACTCGTTGATCACTGTCTCAGGACGCATATAATTACTCCTGTACTTCTCATCCCAGCAATGGATAAAGGAATCAAATTGGGAAATGGCGGTGATAGCATAGGCATAGACTGTTTTAGGAAAATCCGCCTTGGCTTTTTCGGCCGCAATTCCGACAATGCTCATCCAGTGACCGGGAGGAGAGAATTTCTTGGTCGCGAACATGACGTGACCGGATACATTCAATTTAAACGGGTTGTCATCCCAGAAGTTGGCGATGTGTTTTTGTTCGTCGGTAAGACTATCCCCGGCATTTTTCACCGCCATGACTTCTTTATAATAAACACCTTTGGTGTTTTTCATATCAAATGGCGGGGGTGGCGGGGGAACAAACTGATCGGCACTGTCCAATACGAGGGTGCGGATCTCACGCCAGTTGGGTTCCATGGCTTCGGTATAACCGGGAGGGGTAGGCACCCAGCGACCGGGTACATCCTTCATCACGGTGTATTTGGGATAACTACGGGTTTCGGCATAGTTGTCCTTTTTACTCCAGGCCATGATCACTTCTGTGAGGGCATCCACATAATCTTCCGTATTCTTCAATTCATCTTTGGGCATGCCATGGTCGCGGGCCAGCTTTTTCAGGCTGTCCACATAATCTTTCATACTTCCTGCAGGGAAGGTAACGGCTTCTCCCAGGCGGCAAAAAGCCAACAGGGAAGCCAGTTCAAAATCAATAGCCTTTCCGGCCTCGGGTTTGGGCACACTGGTTAATCCGTGAACCTGACCGGCGAGTGACTGATACTGGTCGGGGTATCCAGCCGCAATGGCCTCATAACCGGCCACGCTGGCATACATATAGTTTCGGGAGGCAATGATCGGGGGAAAATTATTACCCATGACCACCGTATTCAGCTCATGCACGGTGTGGGAATACAGATAAGGATCGTGTAATATTTGCTTATAGTCGTTCTTGGTATTGCAGGAAATCAGGAAGATAATAGCCAGGCTAACGACCCAAAGGGAGCGTTTCATTGTTCGTCTTTTTGAATGTATAATTAAAGAAATCACATGCGGTCTGATCCGCATGAACAGCAGTTACAAAAAAATGGGAAGGTATTACCCGATACATTCAGGGGGTGGAGAAATTACATCCATAGGGGTTAATGGCAGGTATGAACTGCATAACATACCTATATGCTTTTGCTTGTTTGTCTGGGTAAAATCATATTCCGGAATCTCCTCACAAAACTCACTCAAATGGTTCTTGAATACCGGCACATTATTGTCCGTGTTCTTGTTGGTGGGAGTAGGTACGATATCATTCGCGATCCGGAAATAATCATGCCGTGCCTCCTTCAACAATTCAGCTCCCGTATTGGGAATACATAAAAATTCAACAGAGTCGCTAAAAAACCGGCGCTTGACATACTTATACATCACCCCATTGATCTCTACTTCCCCATTCCAGCGTTCAAACTGGTCCTGATTGGAAGCCACAAAATAGGGAGCGGGGAAATGTGCTTTGATGGAAATGAGATCGCTTTCGTCGTATTCATCCATATCCAGCTTGGTTTCAAGTAAGCGGTTCTGTTTTTGTTCCAGATGGTCAAAAACAAAACGGTACCCTAACCAGTTGAAGGTTAGCACCAGCAAGAAAGATATAGCAGCAATCTTTTTCACGCGATAAGCATTAGGGGAAAGATAGGGAAAATAGTGGAGAAACAGTAGCTGATTTCACCGCAGAGAACAGGAGGACGCAGAGGTTCGCAGAGTAGGCTTTTAGCCATTAGCACTTAGCGTCCCTTTGCGCCATCGTGCCCTGGCGGTAAAATCTCTGCGAGCCTCTGCGTCCTCCTGTTCTCTGCGGTGAAATCTATTTTCCACTTATAACC
>JAYRZH010000046.1:0-22591 GCA_041916555.1 Chitinophagaceae bacterium
AAAGAATTGAAATTGGTGAGATAGGAGAATGGTGAATAGGTGAATGGTGAATGGTGAGAATATTTTTGGGGTTGAAAGTATTAAGTTATAAGTTTCAATATTCACCATTCACCTATTCACCCATTCACCCATTCACCCATTCACCTATTCACCTATTCACCATTCACCCCCCCACCCCCCCATGACCATCACCATTCTCCAAACAGAGGTTTATAAATTCAACGTCCCCCTCAAAGCCCCATTCATTACGGCCTTTGGTAAGGAAGAGAATGCGGAAAATATCGTGGTGGTTATCCGTACCGATAAAGGCATCAGTGGTTTTGGCGAATGCAATCCCTTTCTTCCCATCAATGGGGAGAGCATTGATACCTGTTACCTCCTGGCCCGGTATTTTGCCTCCCTGGTAAAAGGGGCCAATGCCCTCGACATTGAAGGTTGTCTGGCAAAAATGAATCGCTTTATTTATGCCAATCAAAGCATCAAAAGCGCTTTTGACATGGCCCTGCACGATATCGCTTCGCAATGGGCAGGTCTGCCTTTGTATAAATTTTTGGGTGGAAAAGAGAATCATGATCTTGTAACCGATTATACCGTTAGCCTAAGTGAAACAAAAAAGATGGTGTATGATGCTATCAAGATCAAAGCCGAAGGATACCCCGCCATCAAAATCAAAGTGGGAGAAGGGGCCGACCCGGATATTGAACGGGTAAAAGCCATTCGTGAGGCGGTGGGCAAAACCATTCCCCTTCGCCTGGATGCCAATCAGGGATGGTCACCTGAAGATGCCAGGAAGGTCTTTAAAGCCCTGAAAAAAGAAAATATACAGTATTGCGAAGAACCCATTGAACGAAAACAGTTTTACGAATTACAAAAGCTCCGCAAAAAATCATCCATCCCCATCATGGCCGATGAAAGCTGTTGCGACCACCTGGATGCGCGGATGTTGATTGACCTGAAAGCCTGTGATAAGTTCAACATCAAAGTGGGAAAAGCCGGAAGCCTCCAGATAGCCCGTAGGATACTGAAACTGGCAGAAAAGGCAAAAATGGAATGTCAGATCGGAGCCTTTATGGAATCAAGATTGGGCATGACCGCTTTTGGACACCTGGCCCTTAGCAGCCCTGCTGTTCAATACTGTGATTTTGATACCCCCCTGATGCATGCCGAAGATTATGTAACCGGAGGGATTCAATACCATGAAAACGGCCGAATGACCATGCCCGAATCACCGGGGCTGGGCGCATCTATTGAGATGGATATATTAAGGAAAATGGAGAGTTTTACTATTTAATTAATCTTTCCTTTACTCCCCATCCTTCCAGCGCCACAAATACAAACAGGCATAGGTGCGGTAAGGAGCCCATTTCTCCGTGATCGGAATCATTTGCTCCCTCAGTTTCTTCCTGTTCGATCCGTCCAGCTTATAAAGATGGATCATAGCGTTTTGCAACCCCAGGTCATCAAAGGCAAACAGGTCTTCCCGGCCAAGGGAAAACATGAGCAACATTTCCACCGTCCATCGCCCTACCCCTTTGATCTCTGTGAGGTACTCAATCACTTCCTCATTGCTCATTTTTTGTAACCGGGTGGCCGACATACCCTTCTCCAATTCAAAGCGGGCCACATTCTGGATGTAATTTGCTTTTGCATTACTGAGTCCAATCCCCCGCAGCGTTTCAAACGGGGTGTCCACGATCTGCCGGGCACTGGGGGTTTTCCCATTGTATAACTTCAGAAACCGATCCTGCAACACTGCAGCCACCCGGATGGATAACTGCTGGCTCATGATGGAATAACATAAATGCAGGTAGATCAACTTTCGTTTGGTGGGAGCCAAAGGACCGTAAGCTTCGATCAGTTTCTTCATCTTACGGTCCTTTGACAGATGGGTGATATGCTGCATCAGACAGGTTGAATTAGTTTTTCGTAATGGTCTTTCTTAATTGGTCGTTTGTTTTCTTGTCCCTTATTACCACTACATATATCCCTCTTGCCCAGCCGCGTGTATTCAGATCAATGCGTGCTGTGAAATTCAGCGGGCTTGATACGGCCATGCCATTCATGGCATAGACCCTAAGCTCCATGGGATGTGTATTATTCTGGTAGGTTACAAAAAGGTCGTTAACCGCAGGGTTTGGCCATATTCTTATATTCCTTTCCAGCACTGGCGAATTGATGGCCGTGATGAGGAAGTTAAAATCAGTGGACATTGCGCTGGTACAACCATTACTGGTTACCTGTACAGAATAAGTGCCCGAAGCTGGTGGCGCATAGGTTTGTCCGGTAGCCCCGGCTATAGGTGCCCCATTGGTGTACCATTGGTTACCCGTTGTAGCCGATGACTGCAAACTGGTGCCTATCTGGGAAATGGTGGGTTGTGGCGGTAGCGCATTGACCGTAACCGTTACCCCATTGGAAAAAGCCGAACTACAGGTTCCTGACGTAACCTTTAAGGTGTAAACACCGGCAACCGTAGCATCAAATGTGTTGTTGGTGGCGCCACCAATGGCCACATTGTCCCGGTACCATTGGTTACCCGTAGCGGCTGAAGAAGTAAGGGTAACCGAACCGCCCTGACAGAATGTGGTTGTGCCAGATGTGGAAACCGTGGGGGTGGCGGGTGAAGGAGCAACCTGAACATACACAGGTGAAGAGGCATAGCTGGTCACACTACTGACCGTAGCCTTCACGGTATAATAACCGGAGGTGGTTGCCTGGTAGCTTGTTCCGGTCGCTCCAGGAATTGCCACGCCATTCTGATACCATTGATTTCCGGTGGCTGCTGAAGAATTTAGGTTGATGGAACCACCCTGGCAAAATAATGCAGAGCCTGTGGTAGTAACAATTGGCGCTGCTGGCAAGGCGTTGGTCAGTTTAAAATCCCAAATACCCATCCCATAGGTTCCAAACCTTACGGTGTTATTCGCCATCACATATTCAACAGTAACATAAGATTGAACCGGGTTGCTACTCATCATGGGGTACCAGCGGTTATCCGCCACCACGTACACGTAAGGACCCGCTTCGGTGGCGGCAAACAACAGTGTTTCATCAGGATTGGCCACGATCTCATAAACCAATGTCGATGGCAGACCCGTGCTAATGGCAGTAAAGGTTTGCCCGCCATTGGTGGACCTGTACACTGGCGGATTGGAGTACCCGCTTCCGGCATACCAAACCAGGTTGGGGTCTATACGGGAAGAATATATCGATGAACCATAAAGATACCAGGGTGTCGGGCCACTGAAAGAGGCGGTTTTAGTCCAGTTGGTTCCACCATCCGTTGTGGTAAAGAAAGTGCCATCCTCGGTGGCCACATAAATCCGGTTGGGATCGATGCGGGAGGCTTCCACAGCCGTAATACCACCGTTGCCATTATTTGAATTGGCGCGGAAATTATAGTTTAACTGGGTAGGGCTGATGAAGAAAGGTCCGGAAGTTGTCGCCTTTAATTTGCAAAGATAGGAACCAGGCCCCCCGAAAATATTTCCACCGGCCATCCATACTTCATTTTCTGTTGTGGAAAAAGCAGTGCTCACTACTGGCAACATCCACCCATAATTAGGCAACTGGCTGCCCGCCATCGTCCAGGTAGTTGTAACCCCGCCAGAGGGGTTGTCATAATAATACAATGCGCCACCAGGATATTGTGTCCAAAGATGATAAGGGGTCCCACTCAACGCCAGGTATCCATAATCACCACTGATGACCTGGGTAAAGTTCAACACGCCGGGAGTAGTGGCGGTCAGGTTTCGCTGAAAACCCTGGTCCTGCGAACCCGCAAACAAGCGGTTAGGCTGTCGCTGGTCGGTGAGTACATCATAATATTGGGAACTTCGTAAACCGGCCATGCTAAGATTTGTATTGGTCACCATATTATCGGTTGACAGATAGCAACCGCCGTGGTTATTGATGATCATGAAAGAGGAACCGTCCTGTTTCCGGAACGAGGCAATCTCCATAATATCCGCATGGAGTTTGCCCAGAGGGTTGCCATAGTATTCTGACCAAACGTTGACCTTTGTAAAATTTAATCCCCCATTTACACTACGGTAGGCATCCACACCACCATAATACACTTTTTGCGGATCATCATTGGAAACCTCCAGCCGGTCCCAGGAAGTTTCAGCCAGTGTGCTTTGCAGGGTCCAGGATGTTCCGTTGTTTGTAGACTGGTACAGGCGCTTGTTTTCAAACAGCGCATAAAATACCGCTGCCCCGGCAGCATAGGTCGCTTTGAGTATGCACTTTTTCCCAGACTCAGTACTGGCCGAGGTATTCACAGGGCTTACCGTGGCGCCATTGACTTCGTAGAGAATAACATTGCCTGTACTTGATTTTGAATCAAGAAAATATACCTGGTTGGTATTATGCATTTTGGCCATGGACAACATACCATCCGTACCATGGTCAAAGGCATGTATCTTGGTAAAACTCAGTCCCAGATCGGTGGACCGGTACAACCAGTAGCGAGGTTGCCAGGGAACATTATCCCACACATAAGCCAGGCAATAAATACTTTTCTGTGCATCATTGACCGCAGCCAGGGCAATCACATTGTTTCCTCCCCAGGCCACCGGGTAGGTGATACCGGTGGATTGGTTCATGGTTTGAGCCTCATCATCGGTGTAATACACTTTACCATCGGCCATGAGCAGTAAACGTTCAGAATTATCGGGCTTATGTACCAGGCTGATAAAGGAATTGCGAAAACGAAATACATTGTTCTGAAGGGTCCAGGCCCCATTCGTGAGGGTTCTTTTCCATAAACTACCGGCATCGCTCACCACATAGAGGTTATCGGTGAGGGAATCGTAGGCTACAGCCTTTACATTACCTGCCTGGTTATCACTACCCCTTTCTTCCCAGTTACCCTGTACCAGCCCATTGGCAAAGGCATCATCAATCCTCGCGCCCTGACTGTTCAGGTAGGCTTGGCGCCAGGCACGGGCCTGAAGACCGTTATCCTGCTCCACCATCCGCCAATCGGTACCTGGCGCCGCACGGTGGATCAATTCGAAGTATTTATTTCTGTTTTCCTGGTTTTCCTCCCCTTCTGTAGGAGCAGGAGAGCTATTTCCCACGGGAGTTTTAAAAAACGACAGACCACTTACCAGGATAAGGCCGAATAAAACGGCGGAAAGGTTCTTTCTCATAATGTGTTCGGTAAATTTAATAGAAATTTGGGGAATGGATTTCCAGCATCGCCAACTATTGATCACCGCCGATGGGTCACCCACCCTGGCCCTCCCCGGATCCGGAGTTACTTATCACTCCAAACATGGTGCGGTTCAGGAATCTATGCATGTTTTTATCGAAGCCGGTCTCCGGACTTTTATCTCCCAAAATCCCAAAAAATCTATTCATCTGCTGGAGGCAGGATGGGGTACAGGATTAAACAGCCTGCTTACCTGGATAGTGGCCGACCGTCTTGAAACCCTTGTAGAATATGAAGCCCGGGAACTGTTCCCGTTGGCACCCGATGAATACCAGGACATTCATTATGAGGAAATGCTGGATGAGACAGAAGCGGAAGATAAATTCAGGCGGTTACACGAGGCCGATTGGGAGATGACCATCAACCTTTCCCCTTATTTCTCCCTTAAAAAAATAAACGCGGATATACAGGCTCCTGCGAATGCCGCTGTGTACGATCTAATCTATTTTGATGCCTTTGCCCCGGGTACCCAGCCGGAATTATGGACAACTGAAGTCTTTGCCAACCTGTTTCAGTCTATGAGGGAAAATGGGATACTGGTAACCTATTGCAGTAAGGGAGATGTTCGCCGGGCGATGATCAGTGCCGGATTTTCCGTTGAAAAAATACCGGGCCCACCTGGCAAAAGAGAGATATTGCGCGCCACCAAACTGTTATGAAGAACAGGGCCCTGCCGCCCAGTCGCGAAATTCGGCTACCCGTTCCCGACTGATAACCAGGTCTTCGGAACGGTCATCCAATCCGCCTTTTACCGATACCTTTAACCGGTTGTTGTAATACGGTTTTACATGGTCAATGGCCGAAATTCTGACAATAACCCGCCGGCTGAGGCGAAAGAATTCTCTGGGATCAAGTTCTGCCTCCAGTTTCTCCAACGTATGGTTTACAATAAACCGGTTCCCTTTTTTATCAACCAGGTAAACGATCTTGTTATCGGCCTGAAAATAAGCCACCTCGCCAACCTCTATAAAAAACAATTTGGAACCCGATTTGCCCAGGAAACGATTCCTGTAATCCGGTTTCTTTAATGTTTCCAGCAAGCGGGCATAATCCGGGGTTGTTTGTATCCCCTTCAGACTCCTGAATTTCTGTATCGCCCTGGCCAGGGATTCCCGGGTCACCGGTTTGAGGATATAATCAATGCTAAATACTTTAAACGCCTCCAGGGCATATTGGTCATAGGCCGTGGTAAAAATAACCGGACCGGTATAGTTTACACGGCGAAATAGGTCAAAGCTATGTCCGTCGGAAAGATGGATGTCAAGCAAAAGAAGATCAGGATGGGGGTTCAGGCTAAGCCATTTGACCATATCTTCCACGCTATCCAGCGAGGCTTCAATACGGATAGAAGGATCAAATTCAGCGAGCAGGGTGTGCAACCGCTCCACCGCAGGCATCTCATCTTCCGCAATCACCACGCGCATAGGTTTCAGTTTAGGTTAAGCAAAGGGAGTTCCACCTCAAAATAGGTTTCGGTCTTTCTCACGATAACATCATTCTGACCAATAAGTTCATAGCGCTTTATGATATTTTGAAGACCGATCTGGTTGGATACCGCCTGCTCCTGTCTGGGCTGAAGATTATTGCGCACGATCAGGGTTTGATTTCCATTGGCATGCAATTCTATACGCAACGGTTTATTTCTTGATACGATATTGTGCTTGATCGCGTTCTCAATCAGCATTTGAAGCGCCACAGGAATAACATAGTACGAATTATATTTTTCCGGAATGTCAATATTGACTTCAAGCCCGGAGGAAAAACGCTGGCGCAGTAAAAAGACATAGGGCTGGATGAACTCAAGTTCGGAGCGAAGCTCAACCACTTCTTTTTCATGGTTACTCAGCACATACCGGTACACTTTGGAAAATTCTTCAATAAACCGGTTGGCCTCCGGGTTATCTTTCATCACCATATTGGAAAGCACATTGAGGCTATTGAACAGAAAGTGCGGATTGATCTGGCTTTTTACAAGTTGTATTTCCGCCTGGCTTCTTGCTTTTCGCAATTCTTCCGCCTCGGCCCATTTTCGTTGGTAGGCGCCAAAAAAATAGAAGATGGCATGTAGCAGATGGAAGAAAAGGTTGATCAAACCAGCGTAGATCAGATTTAGCTTAAGTGGATTGGCATTTTGTTGCCAGGTATAACCATGCATTACATTCCCCACCAGGTAGATCACCAGCAGGGTGCCCAGGGAGGAAAGGACAAGTCCGGTTACAAAAAAAACCGATAGGTGTACCCATCTGTTGCCGGAAGCGGGAAACTGTTTCCTGATGACAGGTTCAGCAAGGCGGTTTAATTCCCAGGTAAGAAAAGTGATGGCCGCGATGGTCAGAAAAGCATAGTACCATTCGATATCAATTTGAAAATAATGGTACACATCGCACAGTACCGTATTGAGAAACGTGTACGAAGCAAGTAACAGGATGAACAGGTATCGATGTTTATGCTGAAACATGGTGGTGATAATTGAATCAGTCCCGCGCCTGGCGGGACTGATAAGGTTTTTCACAGGGGGTATATGCTGGACCGTCCACTTTTACGACGGGATCAGGACACGATCGATGAGGTGTACAACACCATTTCGACATACAATGTTCGTGGCGGTAATGTTTGAGCGGTTACCTCCGTTGCCACTGCCGGTGATGGTGGGGCCTCCGGTGGTGCCATTCGTCAGGTTCACGGTTGTATTTCCACCAGCCAGCATGGACAGGTTTCCATTGGCCAGGTCGGAAGAGAAAGCTCTGCCACCAACCACATGGTACCTCAATACAGCCAGCAGGGTAGCCATGGGGATCTGGTTGATATCGGTAAGAGACAGGGCACCAAGCAATTGGGTAAAGGCTGCGTTGGTAGGGGCAAACACCGTGAGGGTAGCGGTGCTCAGGGTATTGGCCAGGGTGGGGTCGCCACCGGGACCATTGGTTGCCCGAAGTACTGCCTTAACCAGGGAGTCAAGTCCGGAGGCTACGGCTGTTTCCACAATATTGCCAGAGGGGGGCATCAGTACACGTCCAATAGCATGGATAACGCCATTATCCGCATCAATATCAGCCGTTTGCACTTTCACTCCATTGACAAATACACCAGCCGCATTGCGGGTCACAAAAACGGAGTCGCCACTGGCGGTGGTTACCTTGGCATTGGGGCCTGCGGGTACACTTCCGGAAGGAATTTCAGAACCCAGGGTGTGATAAAGCAGTATGGATTGCAACTGAGCCGGGGTAAGGGCTGTGATGGTGGCTGTGGTGATGCCGGAGGCATTAAAAGCCGCATCATCCGGCGCAAAAACGGTAAAGGGGCCGGTTCCACTCAGTGTAGCCGCCAGGTTGGCTTTTACCACGGCCTGTTCGAGCAGGCTGTAACTGGCATTATTTACTACAATATCCGCTATGGTATTGGATGTCTTTTCATCATCTTTATCGCAACTGGTCAGGATAACAGCGCCTCCCAACAGGAACAATCCGGCGCGGAGCATAGATTTTTTGAGATTCATAGTTGTTGATTTTTTGTTTAAGAATATCAACAACACATAAATCAAAAAGGAAAGGCTAAGGGAGTGAACCGTTATCCTGTGGTGTGAACCGGGCAAAAACCGGAGTGGATCTGTTGAAGCAATATCAGGATTCGATGGAAAAGCTGGTGCCCCCATCCTTCTCATCCTTCAACAAAATGCCCAGCTCGGCCAGTTGGTTCCTGATCTTATCCGACAACACAAAATCCTTACGGCCCTTGGCTTCTTTACGTATCTCAATCACCATTTGAAGCACTTTTTCCAACTTTTCATTATCCGAACCGGCAATAGGCTGTAAACCAAGAATGTCCTCCAGATATAGTTTTAACCGGGTCTTTAATAACTCAAAGGTTTCGGGAGAAATCACTCCAACCGGCAGGGTCTTGTCACGCATCGAATTGATCAGCGGAACCAATTCAAAAATGTTGGCCAGCACTTTCGCCGTATTGAAATCATCATTCATGAACTCATCCAGTTCGGCCAGCAGGCGAAGGGTTTTTCCTTCCTGTTCCGGATCCATCGTGGTACCGGCGGGCTCATACTTCATCCCCTGCAATTTCTCATAGGCCTCCCACAACCGACGCAGGCCTTTTTCCGCTGCCTGTAGCGCATCGTTGCTAAAATCAAGCGTGCTGCGATACTGGGTTTGCAGAATAAAAAACCGGACCACCATGGGGTGATAGGCCTTTTCAAGCGCCGGATGGTCGCCGCTAAACAGTTCCGTCAGCTTGATGACGTTGTTATAGCTCTTGCCCATCTTCTTCCCGTTGATGGTGATCATATTGTTATGCATCCAATACCGCACCGGGCTGGCATGATTGCAGATGGTACTCTGCGCGATCTCACTTTCGTGGTGAGGGAACTGAAGGTCCATACCTCCGCCATGAATGTCAAACTGGGTGCCCAGGTATTTGGTGGCCATGGCCGAGCACTCTATATGCCAGCCGGGGAATCCCACACCCCAGGGGCTTTGCCAGCGCATGATATGTTCCGGCGCGGCTTTTTTCCAAAGGGCAAAATCCGCTTTATTCCGTTTCTCCTCCTGTCCTTCCAATACACGGGTGGTCTCCAGCAGATCATCCATCACCCGGCCACTCAGTTTCCCATAATCATATTGAGAAGCATACCTGGTCACATCAAAATACACCGAGCCATTGACCTCATAGGCATAGCCTTCGGCAATGATCTTTTTGATCATTTCGATCTGTTCCACAATATGTCCCGTGGCCGTGGGTTCAATGCTGGGTTCAAGATTATTAAACCGCTTCATGGCCCAATGAAAAAGATTGGTGTATTTCTGCACCAACTCCATCGGCTCCAGTTTCTCCAGTACCGCTTTCTTTGAAATCTTATCCTCCGCCTCCCTTCCTTCTTCTTCAAAATGACCGGCATCCGTGATATTCCGTACATACCGCACTTTATACCCAAGAAACTGCAGGTACCTGTTTACCACATCAAATGTGATATAGGGCCTGGCATGACCCAGATGGCTTTCGCCGCTGACGGTAGGACCGCACACATACATGCCTACATGACCTGGCACCAGGGATTCAAAAGGCTCTTTTGTACGGGTATAGGAATTATATATTTTAATGGATGACATAAAACGGTATTCGGGTGAAAAATCGGTGGCAAAAATAGAAAAGAATGAGGGTAACGGGTTGTTTTAGCAACAACAACACCTGTTAGCGGGGGAAAAAAGGATGTGAAAACTTACTCTCATGCGGTAAATATAATAAGATTTCCCTTTTTCTACTCTGTCATTTTGTTAATTCCAGATCGGCCACCAGTCCGTAGTGGTCAGACAGGCGTTGTTTTAACCGGTACACGCTTTTTACCTTGAATACAGGGTCGGCAAAAATATGATCAATGCGCAGGGTGGGTGACAACCGGGTAAATGTGCGTCCAAAACCCTGGCCCTTGCTCAAAAATGCATCTGTACGATCCTGCCGGATGGTAAAGTAAGTGTCCGAGCCCGGCACATCATTAAGGTCACCGGCAAAAACCACCGGGAAGGGGCTTTTTTTCATTTCATCCCTGACCAACCGGGCCTGGATACCCCTGTTATAGGTGGCCCGGCTGATTTTCTTAAAAAGCCCTGCCTTTTGCACCGAGCCTGATTTTATATCATTGATGTCCTGGTAATCGGCGGCGCTAAAACGGAAGGACTCCAGGTGGGCCGTGTAAACGCGGAAGGTATCCTTGCCTTTTTGAATATCAGCATAGATCAGGCTCTGGGGACTGGAGGGCTTGGGGAATTTTACCCGCCCCGAATCAAGTATCGGGTACCTGGAGAAAATAACCTGCCCCTGATGTATGGTGCCATCAAACCATTCAAAATCGCGGGCAAATACCACATAAGGGAAACCGGCTGAATCTGCCATATAGGGCAATATGGAAAAGGCGGTATGGGGCACCCCATTAACAAACTCCTGCATACAGATCACATCTGGTTTCTGTGCCAGTATCAACTCCAGGGCCCGTTTTTTGGTCATATTTTTTTCTTCCTGGGTTCCTTCTATCCCTACCATCCGCATTACATTCCAGGTAAGTACCCGGATGGAGCTTTTATCCGTTTTCGCCAAAGGCTTATCATTCCCGCCCAGGGCATAAAGGGAAAACAGGCTTTTCCAGCCAAGCAACAGCACCACCAAACCCAGCAGGGCCCATTTTATTTTTTTTACCAAAAACCAATACAGTATAAACACAAGAAGCCCCAGGGCCAGAAAGAGGAACCCATAGGCCATCAGGGATGGCAACCACCAGTAAGAACCCAAATAAGGTATAAGCAGGGTCAGGATATAAAGCAGGAGCAGCATGCCATAGGCGAGCAGGACGATCCAATGAAAAATTTTCCGGAGCCGCATTATCATGTCACAAAGTACGGGTATCAATCTTTAGGAAGCAAGAGGTCGGCCCTTAGCATATAATGATCGGAGGTATTTCGCACCAGCCGCTGAATTTGTTTTACTTCAAATACCGGGTCGGCCAGGATATAATCAATCCGCAAAGTGGATGAAAGCGAGGAGAAGGTCCGTCCCAATCCGGAACCTTTTTCCAGAAAAGCATCCTGCATATCACCGCGAATGGTATGATAGGTAAAGGAATTAGGGATGTCATTGAAGTCGCCACAGATCACCGAAGGATAGGGGCTGTTGTCCATGATGCTTCGGGCCACACGGGCCTGACCGCTTCTCAATACAAGCGCTTTCTTGATCTTTCCCAACACTGTGCGGCTGTTTAGCAACAAACTGTCCTCTACCGAAGTAACTTTTTCAATGGCAGTGTAATCATTCTTTCGAAATTGAACGGACTGCAGGTGAGTGGTGAAAACCCGAATAGTATCCTTCCCCGCCTTTACATCCACATACAACAGGGCTTCAGGCATGGAGGGTCTGAAATAGCGAACCATGCCGGAATCGACTATGGGCAACCGCGAAAACACCACACAGCCTATATATTGTTTCCACCCGTCGGGGTCATAGGAAAAATAGTGATAGGGATATCCCATCGCCTTTATCTCAGCGATATTGTCATAAAAAGCGGAATCGGGGGAATGAAAGAATTCCTGCAAACAAACTATATCCCCGCCGTTTTCCTTCAGTTGATCCAGTATTTTTAGTCGTTGCTGACTACCCTTGTTATTATTTCTTTTCCATTCAATAAAGCGGGCCACGTTCCAGCTCACAAAACGCAAGGTGCCGGGTTCTTTTTCCTCCCTGAATTTTTGGCCGCCATGAAACGAAACGCTTACAACAATGCTGTTCCAGCTAAGCGCCAGGGCGATCCACCCCGCCCAGGCAATCCGCTTCCGAAGTATGGTCCAGAATAGAGTGGAGATAAATGTCAGGGAAAATAATACGGGAAATCCCAAACCAAGAATGCCGATAAGCCAGTATTTGGCCGGGTTGGAGATGGGGGCCAGACAAGACAGGAGAAAAAACACCAGCAAGGTCACATACAGCAAGAGCAGTATGCGCTTAGCCGATTTGCGTAAGAAAGTGGCCATGCGTAAAGTTACAAATCTTCATTACTGGCCCGTTTCAATAATTCCTTTTCCTCAGATGTGAGGGAATCATACCCTTTCTGGCTGATCTTATCCAGGATCTCATCAACTTTTTGCTGGGTGATATTCTGGCTTTTGGTAAAGGGTGCTTTTTTGGCTTTATAAAACAACTGCTCCTTTACCGGTTTGGTCATCCGCGAGGGTTTATCGGGGTTGAACAGGTTGAGAACCCAGTCGTAAAAATTATTCATCCACGCGCTTCCATCATAACCCCTTCGGTAAAAAAACATGAAGAAATATCCGGAAAGCGCTCCACCTATATGCGCGATATGCCCACCGTGGTTATCCTTGGGCAGCATGGCCAGATCGATCACCACAAAGATGAGGGTGATGACCCATAGCGGAATTCCCCCATTGATAAAAGTGAAAAGCCTATACCCCGGGGCTATTACGGTAATGGCTATGGCAATGGCCATGACACCGGCCGATGCGCCTACCATATTTACACCACTAAGCCCATCACCATATAGGGAAGGGATAAAATTATACGTGATCATAAAAGCCAGCGCCCCGCCCAGTCCTCCATAAATGAAAATAGGGATGACCTTGCGGTTTCCGGTCAGGTCGTGCAAAAGATAGCCAAACACCCAAAGCCAGATCAGGTTTCCGATCAGGTGCCATACCTCAAAATGGTAGAGCATATAGGAGATCAGGGTCCAGGGTTTACGGATAAACTCTCCAAACGAGGCCGGCAGTGCCATGTTTACATAAATATCATTGTAAAAATGGGCACGGGCCTCTTCACGCGGAAAGGAGAAAAAGTAAAATATGTTCACCATGCTGAACATTACGAAGACCACCAGCAGGATACTGATGAGCATGATCAGTGAATTGTTTCCCAGGTCACCCAAAAAGCGGCTTTTTCGGCTTTGTTGCTCGTAATAATTCATGCGATGCATTTTCCTCTGCAAAAATAAAAGGTAAGGCGGGTTTCTGACTTAAATCACCCTTAATATAACGTGTTTCGGTTGGTTTTGTTCCAGATCAGGACAATGATAAATCCGGCCAGTGCCCCTCCCAGGTGTGCCCAATGCGCAATATTATCACCGGCAATCCGGTAAATACCCCCAAACAGGTCCAGGGCCACCAGTCCGGGTATAAAGTACTTGGCCTTGATGGGAACGGGGAAAAACAACAACATAAGTTCGGTATTGGGAAAAAGGTACCCAAACACCACCAGCACCCCCATGATGGCCCCCGAGGCACCCACCGCCGGTGACAGCGGCCCCAGCAAACTCCTGATCACCTCCATCTGCGTATTGGGGTCATACCGTACCGCCTGGCTCCACAAGGCATCATAATCATAAAAGAAATACTGAATGCCAAGATGCAGGGCCGCGGCGGATAATCCGGACACTATATACAGGGTCAAAAACCTTTTGGAGCCCACATATACTTCAATCACCCGGCCAAACATCCACAGGGAAAGCATATTGAACAGGATATGGGAAAGCTGGCTGTTGCTGTGCATGAACATATGCGTCACCACCTGGTATATCCGGAAATCAGGCGACTCAATAGGGAACAGGGCAAACATGGCCGACATCTTCCCTTCACGGTCATATAACATCTGGGCAACATACACCAGTACATTGATGATGATCAGGTTCTTGACAACCGGGGGAAAGGTTTCCGGACGGGTAAATTCAAATCGGCTCATGGATTTAATTGCTTTTCAATTTTAATTGAACCACATTCTCTATATGGTGGGTATGGGGGAACATATCCACCGGCTGAACCTTTGTGACTTCATATTTTTCATCCAGCCATTGCAGGTCGCGGGCCTGGGTGGCCGGGTTACAACTTACATAAACCACAACAGGGGCTTCCATATCCAGTATCTTTTTCACCAGTTTCTCATGCATACCTGCCCTGGGCGGATCAGTAATGATCACATCCGGACGGCCATGTCTTTCAAAAAAGGCATCATCACAAACCTGGATCACATCACCGGCATAAAAATGGGCATGCGCCAACCCGTTGATCTCCGCATTGATCCTTGCATCCACAATCGCTTCCTCTATCACTTCCACCCCAATTACCCGGGCAGCCAATTTACTGACAAAAATCCCAATGCTGCCTGTACCACAATAGAGATCATAAACCGTTTCCCTGCCGCTGAGTTCGGCAAAATCCCTGGTCACCTGGTAAAGCCGTTCTCCCTGCCGCGTGTTGGTTTGAAAAAATGACTTGGGGCTGATCCGAAACTGAAAATCTTCAAGGGTTTCGGTTATATATCCCGCTCCCTTATACACCTGAGGTGAGAGGTCAAAAATACTGTCGTTGAACTTGGTATTAATGGTAAACAACAGGGTATCGATACCGGGAACTTTTTCCAGCAGGTGGTCGAGCAGGGCCTCCCGAAGGGGGGCATCTTCATACCCCAAAACCATATTCACCATTACCTGCCCACTACGGGTGATGCGAACCATCACATTTCTCAGATACCCTGTATGGGCTTTGAAATCATAAAAATCCAATCCCTTGTCCAGGGCATAGGCTGCCAGTGTTTTCCGTATGGCATTGGTGGGTTCGGGTTGAAGATGACAAGTGTCGATCTCAACCACCTTATCAAAAAAACCACGGGCGTGAAAACCGGCGGCCCCACCGGGTGTTTCCCCCGAATCGGGATCAAATTCCGGCCCGGGTACAAACCGGCGGCTGCTAAAAGTATATTCGAGTTTATTCCTGTAATACCTAGTATCCGTAGCACCCAGGATGGGCATCAGGGGTGGCAGGGTCACTTTTCCTATCCGCTTCAGGGCCTGCTCCACCTGCTGTTGCTTGTAATCCAACTGGCGCTCATAGGGTAGCATCTGCCATTGGCAGCCCCCACAAACCCCAAAATGCGCGCAAAATGGTTCCACCCGATCGGGGGAATATGCGTGAAAACGGATTGGATGGGCTTCGGCCCAGTCTTTCTTGTTCTTTCCCAGCCTTATATCCACGATATCGCCGGGTACCACCCGTTCGATAAAGATCACTTTCCCGTCCACCCTGGCCAGTGACTTACCCTCTGCCGCATAGTCTTCAACCCTGATATTTTCCAGGATGATATTCTTTCTTTTTCTCACCGGGCAAAACTACCGTTTTTGCCGTTAGCCCATACAACCCATTGCTGGCAATTACCATCTTTTTAACCCCCCCACCGGGGATTTTTTTTAATATCTTTACCCGTTCTGAATCAATAGCCCATGTCACGAATCGTTTCTTTATTTGCCTTGCTTTTGAGCGCCCTGTTCTCTTCGGCCCAGGCACCCGCCTATGAAATCACCATTACGCTCAAGCCCTTTCAGAACCAATATATTTACCTGGGCTACTATTATGGTAAACAAAGACCGATCGTGGATTCCGTCAAGCTTGATGGGAAAAGCACCGGGGTGTTTAAGGGAAATAAAAAACTCGACCAGGGCCTTTACCTGATCGGCTACCCCGACAAAAGCGGGTACTTTGAAGTGATGGTTGGACCTGATCAGACCTTTAGCGTGATTACCGACACTGCCAACCTGGTAAATACCATTCGCTTTGTAAACTCCCCGGAAAACGAACGGTTCAATACCTACCAGCAGTTCACCAATATTAAGGGCCAGTTGATCGATAAAACAAGGGCCGAACTGGCTGTCGCCAAAAATAAAGCAGATTCCACCCGGCTAACCGGGATCCTGAACCAAACAAATACCGAGATTCAGGATTACCGCCTGAAATACGTAAAAGATCACCCGAAAGACCTGCTGACCCTCCTGTTTCATGTCATGAAGGAACCAACGGTTCCCCCGGCTGAAAAACACCCCGGCGGTAAATATGATTCTACCTACGCCTTTCAGTATTACAAACAACACTACTGGGATGATGTGTATTTCTTTGATGACCGCGTGGTCAGAACCCCGGTATTTGAACCCAAACTGGATAAGTATTTTGAACAACTTGTTTATCCCAACCCCGATTCAGTGATCAACGAAATGGAATGGATGCTGGGATTTGCATCTGCCAATGCCGAAATGCAGAAATTCCTGTTGGTGAAATTTGTGAACCGGTACCTCAACCAGCGGTACATGTGGGAGGACAAGGTTTTTGTTCACCTGTTTGAAAAGTACTTTTCACAAAAGAACTACTCCTGGCTTACCGAAAGGGGAAAGAAAACCATCTTCGACCGGGCCTACAGCCTGATGGCAAACCTGCTAGGAAGTCCTGCCCCGGGTGTTGAATTACCCGATTCGGCCGGAAAGATCAAAATGCTCCAGGACATTAAAAGCGCCTATACTGTGGTCGTTTTCTGGGACCCCACATGTGGCCATTGCAAGGAAACCCTTCCCCGGATCGATTCGATCTACCAGGCCAAATGGAAGAAAAGCGGCGTTGCCATCTATGCCATTGCCAGGGAAACCGATGGTACGCCAAAAGACTGGAGAGATTTTATCAACCAGCACCATCTTGGGGAGTGGACCCATGTGTACAATTCCAAACAGGAAGAAAGCAACCGGGTCAGTTCCGGGATTCCAGGCTATGCCCAGCTATTCGATATCCAAACCGTGCCAACCCTTTACCTGCTCGACAAGGACAAACGGATTCTGGCAAAAAAGATTCCCCTGGAACAGATTGACGAGGTGCTTGCGTTTAAGTTAAAAGGTCAGTAATTTTCGCCTTTGAAAATATTTATGAAAACTATCCTCACCTCCCTCGTGGCGCTATTCATCATAGCTACCACCGGGGCACAGACCCTCTTCACCTATGGTCCTTATTCTGCGGATGCCAGCGAATTCCTCGCAACCTACAAGAAGAATAATGCCTCTCCCGGTCCGGATAAGGTAAAGTCCATGCGCAATTACCTGGAGCTTTACATCCAGTCAAAACTTAAAGTTCGTGACGCCTACGACCGGCATATTGATACCCTGCCGGCGTTTACCGAGGAACTCGCCAACCTGCGAAACCAGGTGATCGCCAACTACCTGACTGACCCCGAGAGCTTTGACAGGCTGATGAATGAAGCCTTTGCCCGTAGCCGGAAAGATATCCGGGTAGCCCATATTTTTCTTCCAAAAACCGGGAACCAGGACACGGATTCCAATTGGAAAAAGATTCAGGAGGCCTATAAAATGCTGCTAAAGGGCCAGCCATTTGCCACGGTTGCCCGCTTGTATTCTAAAGACCCCACGGTTGAAAAAAATGGCGGAGACATCGGGTACATGACAGCCTTCTCCCTCCCCTATCTGATGGAGAACATTCTTTATTCAACCCCCGTTGGGAAGTATTCCGCTCCTTTTGCTTCCGCCAGTGGTTACCATATTTTCAAGAACCTGGGAGAAAGAAAAGCCGTAGGCCGTATCCGCACCGCACAGATCTTACTCGCATTCCCCCCGGGGGCTGATGCCAATACCAAAAAGACCATTGCTGCCCTGGCTGACTCTATATACAAATCCATCATCAAAGGCGCTGACTTTGGCGCCCTGGCCAAACAATACAGCAATGATTATCTCACAGCGGCAATGGGTGGACAAATGACCGAATTCGGACTGGGCACCTATGACCCGGCCTTCGAAAATGCAGCTTTTGCCCTGGTAAGAGATGGTGCCGTGAGCAATCCTGTCCTCACCAGTCATGGCTACCATATCATCAAAAGGATTTCAAAATCTGAAGTGCCCGCCAGCCTGGCCAATAAAGAATACAAAGACAATCTCCGTTACCGGGTGCAGAATGACAGCCGCATCGAACAAACCATGGAATTGCTTTACAAAAAAGTGGCCACCCAGGCAGGCATGAAAGACGCCCAGTTTGATATGACCGACCTGGGTCTTTATACGGATAGTATGCTGGACGGAAGACTGTCGGGCAAACATCTCACCGTAAACTCCGAAACAGCCCTCTTCAAATTGGGAAACAAAATGCTCACGGCCATTGACTTTATGGGATATGCCCAAACCAACCGTCACCGCCGCGATGGCTCTGGTTTGAAACCCTACCCGGAAATATACCAGGACTACAAGCATTTTGCCGCCATGGAATATTATAAAGAGAACCTGGAACAATTCAATCCCGCATTTCGGCAGCAAATGAACGAGTTTAAGGATGGCAACCTGTTCTTTGAAGTGATGATGCAACAGATCTGGACACCGGCCCAGACAGATAGTGCAGGACAGGCCCGTCATTACGAACAGAACAAGAAAAAATATGTGTGGAAAGAAAGCGCCGGCGGAATCATCTTCTATTGTGGTGATAGCAAAACCGCTGAAGAAGCCAGGGCTGCTATCCAGAAAAATCCGTCCGACTGGGAAAACATCGTCAAGCAATTTGGCGATCGCCTCACCGCTGAAGCCGGTCGCTTTGAATATGGCCAGATTCCCCGGGCTAAAAACGAAGCCCTGAAACCCAATATGGTAACTTCCATTGAAAAGAACGCGGCCGACGAAAGCGCCTCTTTTGCTTATGTCAAAAAGATATTTCCGGCCAATGAACCAAAGTCATTTGAAGATGCCAAAGGAGCAGTGATCAGCGATTACCAGGCTGAGCTGGATGCAAACTGGATAAAAGAGTTAAAGAAGAAATACCCGGTAAAAGTGAATGAAGAGGTTTTCTCTAAAATAAGCAAGCAGTAAAAGAGTAAATAAGAAACGCGGTGACCGGGGAAGCATGATCAATAATTTTCCCCGCACACCGCGTTTTAATTTTATTAAGTCAGATCATCAATCAAAATCCTTATTACTTCCGGCCTGTACGCTCTGCACATTTGAAACCCCTCTCTTACCCAGGAAGTTATTGTCACCATACACCACAAAGGCAACCACCCGCAGCTTGCTGGTATTGTAACCACTGCCAGCCAGGGAGAAGGTATGCGATTTCTCATACACAGTGCCCTTTACCTGCTTTGCCTTATCGATCAGATCGCCATATACATCGGTAGCTGTTTTACGCAAAACAGCGTTGTGCACATAGTTGGTAATGGGGCTTCCGGTAAACCCATTATAATTAAACCCATAGTTCACCTGAGGGTAAACCAGTCCGTCTTCCACCAGGTAAACCACCAGTTTCATATCAATGGAGGTGGTGACATCAAACTTTACTTTGGTCGTCACATTCAGGTCATTTCCGGAAATACTGGTGGTAAAACCAATTCCCATAGGGGCCCTTACAGTTAAACCCTGGTCGAGCTGCGAATTGTTCTCATTCCAGAAAGCCACGCGGTTGAGATAGGCTCCGGGATATCCTGTCAATTGAAATGCCCCTGCCATGCCATAGTGGTATTGAAACAGATAGGGATCGGTGGTTCCCTGTCCGCCGTGATTGGCTACCACAATGCAATTGGGTTTTACAGCCGTGTATTGCTCCAATTTAATACCAACGCGGGGGCAGTATCCACACCAGGTGCCGGTGAAATCCTCTACCAAAATTTTTTGGCTAAAGGGAGATACTCCGGGGTCAACAGCGGTAACAGTCACTTCGGGAGAAATGACGGTTCCTTTTTGCGCCTTCACTTTATAGGTGCCTGGGGTTTCAGTCCAAAAACGCTTGGCCGTGCGGGTCATATCATTGACAAATACAGTGGCGCTGGAGGTTACATCCGCCCCATTCTGGTCTTTCACGGTGACCTCCACATCTTCAAACCCATCTGCATTGATGGTACTCTTACTCAACAGAACAGTGAGCGAAGCATCGGGAGGAGGAGGGTTGTTGTTACCGGTTCCGGTGCCGCCACTGCCACCTTTGGAACAGGAAATAAAGTACATGGATACAAAGGCCAGGGCCCAGACAGATTGGTGCAGAAATTTTCTCATGTTTTAGCAGTATAGGGTTCTAAATTATTGAATTTTTTAGCGGTTTCCGTTTCTTATTCGGATAATTGCAAAAATTAAATAGGATCAACGGGTTATGAGAAAATTCTGCCTTCTCCTGCTGCTCTTCCCTTTTTCATTGGGAATTTTTGGTCAATCGGAATTACCGGACCTGCCTGTCCGTAACCTTCAGGGTGGAGAGGTCTCCTTTTCTTCCCTGGTTTCCAATGGTGATACGGCTGTGATTGTTAGTTTGTGGGCCACCTGGTGTGTACCCTGCATTCAGGAACTGGAGGCCATTCATGATAAGTATGCCGACCTTCAAAAGCAACATCCCTTCAAACTCATTGCGATTTCGGTGGATGATGCCCGTACATCTTCCCGGGTTAAACCCTTTGTTGCGGGAAGGGGTTGGCCATTTGACATTTACCTAGATCCCAATCAGGACCTAAAACGTGCGCTTAACATCAATGATATTCCACATGTGCTGGTGATTCGTCAGGGCAGGATTGTTTACCAACGAAATGGTTACCTGCCTGGCAGTGAAGAAGAGTTGTTTGCCCAACTCGACCGTGAAAAAAAAGACCGGATGGTCGGACAATTGAGTGGAAGTTTTGAAACCATCACCCAATTTTATCAGAAAGACCCAAAGATCAGTGCGGTATTACCCGCCGACCGGATGGGTTCCAACAACTACCTGAAACTGGATTATTCATACAAGGAATTTACTGCCGGTATCCAGTTTGAATCCTACCTGCCCTCACTGCCCCAGTTTTTTGATCAATTCACCATTTTGGAAGAAAGCAAACTGGTCAATAAGTATTTCAAATACCAGAACAAGACCTTTGGGGTCATCGTAGGGAATTTTCATGAGCAGTTTGGTAGTGGATTAGTATTCCGCTCCTGGGAAAACCGTCAGATCGGTATCAATAATGCCCTGGAAGGCGCCGCGTTTTACCTTCAACCCCTGCCCTTTATGCATCTCAAAGGCATATACGGTAAACCGCGTAAACTGTTTGAGCAGGCCGATGGGATCATTCGGGGTATTGATGGAACAATTGATCTCACTGCTTCCGGGAAGAAAACACGGGTCTCAGTGGGTGGAAGCTATGTAACCCGATATCAGGAATATACGGGTCCGGATCCCGATTTCCATTCTACCGTAAAAGCGGGTTCAGCTAGGTTTGAAATAGCTGGTCCCTCGACCGCCATTAACTTCGAATATGTAAATAAAGGCAGCGACCCCCATTTGTTAAATGCGTATGACAAATCCTCCGGCCAGGCGATCCTGGTCAATGCTAACTGGACCAAAAAGAATATCGGGCTGAGCCTCACTTACAGGGGCATGAAGAACATGGATTTTCGTGGCGAAAGGGAAGCCATTGGCTCTCTGTTACCAGTGAATTTTATCCCGGCCCTTACCAAGCAACATGACTACCTCACCACCAATATTTACGTTTATAATGCACAGTCCCTGGGCGAAACTGGTGGACAGGCAGAGCTTTTCTTCCTGCTTCCCGAAGGTTCGGCACTGGGGGGTAAATCCGGTGGCCGCCTGAGTATAAATTTCTCGCATTATCAGGGGCTGAACAATGATGGAAATCTGTTTGCCGGAGGTGGAGAGAAGTATTTTCAGGACATGAGCGTGGAGTGGAAGAAAAAATGGAGCGCCCGTTTTCACAGCACCCTATCCCTGCACAAGTTATTTTACAACAAATCAGTTATCGAAGGGGGTAATTACCCAAATATCAATGCGGCGATGATTGTTTGGAACAGCACCTACCAATATAGCACCAAAAAAGCCCTTCGGTTTGAATTGCAACATTTATTCACCAAAGATGACAGGGGAAATTGGGCGGCCGCACTGGCAGAATTAAGCTTTGCCCCCAAATGGATATTCTTTGTTTCTGACCTGTACAACTACGATGTCACTGAAGTTCATTATCCCACTATCGGCGGGGTGTACACAAAAGGCGGAGCCAGGCTGGGGGTCACCTATGGGAGGCAACGGGCCGGGTTATTCTGTGTAG
>JAYRZH010000047.1:0-22443 GCA_041916555.1 Chitinophagaceae bacterium
GTGAATAGTGAATAGTGAATAGTGAATAGTGAATAGTGAAAAAATAATAGAAAAAGGTCAATAGTATTTGCTATTGACCTTTTTCTATTTCTATTTTTATATGTGACTTATTACCTATAACTTACAACCCCACAAACATTCACCATTCACCATTCACCATTCACCATTCACCATTCACCATTCACCATTCACCATTCACCATTCACCATTCACCTATTCCCCATCCCCACCTCAAAAACTCCGGCATGGCCCTGCCCCAGGTATCCACATCATGACGGCCATCTTTGTAATTAATGTAAAAAATATCTTCCGCGACCGAGTATCCCTTTTTCTCCAGTTCTTCTATCAGCCCCAGGGTATCATCAATGGAATCGATGATGCCGTTGTTATTCCGGTCCATTGTTTCATCCAGTGAACCGGTGGTAAAATAAAATTGCAGCCAGGGATGGTAATGACCTTCCCGCACCTGTTTGTGCATGATGCGGTCTGTTTCCTCGATATACCCTTTGCCAATATCGCGTAGCCTCCACCAGAGCGACCCGGAGAATACCCCTGCACAGCGAAACTCATGCGCATGGTTCCAAACCACATCAATGGCGGTCAGGCCACCCAGTGAGAACCCGGCGTAGGACTTGTCCTTAAATCCCTGTGGAGCATATTGGGTGCGCAAATAGGGCAATAGTTCATCAAAGACAAATTGCTGGTGTTTGCCAGCCTTGGCCCCTCGCCCCAGGTAATCACGATAGGCTACCGTGCCGTATTCCATTTTCCGTTCTTCACCACAATGGATACCCACCGCAATCAGGGGCTCGATCTCCCCCTTTGAGATCATATCATAAAGCATGGATCCCAGATCGAATTTGGGAAGGTCCTGCCCGTCGTTAATCAGCAATAAAGGGTATATACCGGAAGTTTGGTGCCCCGCGGGCAGATAGACATCCACGAGTACGGTCCGTTCCAGGAACACAGAGTCCAGTTCAACCCGGATACCCGGGTGTTTCGTCGTTTTGGTTTGCACCCTCCAAATATAGGTTTCAGCCCCAATTTCAGTAGATTTGGACGAGGTATTTTTTTGCCCCGGCGGATGAAAACGATTATCTTAATAGTTCTAAATCATGCAACCAAAACCCCTTAGATCATGAAAAAAATTGGTATCCTGTTTGGAAAAGAAAGGTCCTTTCCGATGGCTTTTGTGGAACGCGTCAACAGCAAAGGCGTACCCGGCGTCATGGCCGAGCCCCTGCGCATCGATAAGGCCATCCAGGGTGAACATTGCGGATATGATGTGATCATTGACAGGATATCACAGGACGTCCCCTTTTACCGCACTTTTCTTAAAAATGCCGCCGTTACCGGTACGGCAGTCATCAATAACCCCTTCTGGTGGAGCGCGGATGACAAGTATTTCAACAACTGCCTGATGACCAAAGTGGGGGTTCCCGTTCCGAAAACGGTAATCCTCCCTTCACGCGATCATCCGGATGACACCACCGGAGAATCCTTTAGCAACCTGGCCTATCCACTCGACTGGGAACACATGTTCCAATATGTTGGATTCCCCGCCTATATGAAACCCTTTGCCGGTGGAGGCTGGAAAAACGTGTACAGGCTTGCCAATAAAGACGAGTTCTTTGAGAAACATGCCGAAACCGGGCAACTGGTGATGCTGTTGCAGGAAGAGATCGTCTTTGAGGAATATTACCGCTGTTATTGCATTGGCCGCAAACATGTGCGCATCATGCCCTACGAACCCCGTAATCCGCATCACCTGCGTTATGTGGCCTCCTTCTCCCCCTCGGAAGAAAAGTACCGTCAAATGGAGGAGATCGTATTGCGCATCAATCAATACCTGGGTTATGATTTCAATACAGTGGAACTGGCCCTGCGTGACGGTATCCCCTATGCCATTGATTTCTGCAACCCCGCACCGGATGCCGAACGCACCAGCGTAGGGGAAGAGAATTTTGAATGGGTGGTGGAAACAGCCGCCAATTATGCCATTGAAAAGGCCCTTACCGCGGAGCCCGGAAAAGATAACCTGAGCTGGGGAGAGTATGTAAGGAGAAGCGCCAATCACCAATCCCTTACCTAAAGTGTTTCCCCAGCAGAAAGTCAAAATAACCAGTCAACTACCCCAAGAATGAACATCAACTATAAATCCTTCACCCTTGGTGTTGAAGAAGAATATATGGTCATAGACCCTGAATCAAGGGAACTAAAAAGCCATGAACAACGGATCGTGCAGGAAGGCCAAAAAGTGATCAAGGATAAAGTGAAAGCAGAAATGCACCAGGCCGTTGTGGAAGTAGGCACGGATATTTGTATGGATGTGGATGAGGCCTTTGAGGATGTGGCCACCCTTCGAAAGACCATACATGACATTGCGTCAAAGATCGGACTGGCCGTAGGTGCCGCAGGCACCCACCCGTTCAGTCATTGGGAACGACAACTGATCACCGACCATATCCGCTACAGCGAAATCGTTAATGAATTACAGGAAGCGGCCCGAAGCAACCTGATCTTTGGGCTACACGTGCATGTGGGCATGGAAACCCGTGAAATGGCGATGCATATTGCCAATTCCACCCGCTATTTCCTGCCACACATTTATGCCCTTAGCGCCAACAGCCCCTTTTGGGAAGGAAGACAAACAGGATACCGGTCCTACCGCACCAAGGTATTTGATAAATTTCCCCGCACAGGCATACCCGAAGTGTTTGAGAGCATTGAAGCCTATGACAATTACATCAAACTGCTGGTAAAAACCAACTGCATCGATAATGCCAAGAAGATATGGTGGGATATCCGTGTACACCCATTCTTCAATACCGTGGAATTCCGAATCTGTGATGTGCCAATGACCGTCAATGAAACCATTGCACTCGCCGCTCTTTTTCAAGCCATCTGTGCCAAGATCTATAAGTTACGTACCCAGAACATCAATTTTATTCAATACTCCAGACACCTCATCAATGAAAACAAATGGCGGGCCAGTCGCTACGGGATCGATGGCCGCCTGATCGATTTTGGCAAAGAGGAGGAAGTCAATACCCGTGTGCTAATCTATGAACTGCTGGATTTTGTGGATGATGTGGTTGACAACCTGGGTAGCCGGCACCGTCTCGCCTATGTACACAAGATCCTGGAACATGGCACCGGCGCCGACCGGCAACTGGCCGTTTTTAACGAAACAAAAAACCTGATCAGTGTGGTGGATTATATCAAAGATCAATACCTTGCAGGCCTTTAACCACTTATTATCATGGCAGAAGACCTATTAGTAGCCAAAGGAACAAAAGAGGAACAGTACAGGTCACTCATACCCCAGATAGCCGCCCTCCTCGAAGGCGAACCCGACCTGGTGGCCAACCTGGCCAATATCACCGCCGCTTTAAAGGAACAGTTTGGCTGGTTCTGGACCGGGTTCTACCTGGTTAAGGACAATGAACTGGTGCTTGGCCCCTTCCAGGGACCCATCGCCTGTACCCGGATAAGAAAAGGAAAAGGCGTCTGCGGTACCAGTTGGGAACAAGGTAAAACCCTGATTGTGGACGATGTAAAACAGTTTCCGGGGCATATTGCCTGTAGCAGCCTGTCGAGGTCAGAGATCGTGGTCCCCCTCTGGCACCAAGGCCAGGTAGTGGGTGTGCTGGATGTTGACAGCGAAAAACTCGCCCATTTTGACGAAACCGACCGCCGGTACCTCGAAGAAATCGTTTCCCTTATTGCCTTTTAAATGATTACATTTGATAGTGAGCTAATAGCTGTTGGCTATTGGCTTTTTGCATAAATCACAGATACCAACTGAATGAAAGAGTTGCCAGCCATCAAGGATCCCGTTTACCAAGCTCCCACGTCCTTTTCATGGTATGAAAAGTTCTGGTTGAATTATATGAACGACAAAAGGGACCTTTCCTTTTTACACCTGCTTACCCTGATCCACCTGACAGTCATCCCCCTGGGACTTATCCTGTTCACCCCCCTTTTACAAGGGCCCTGGTGGTGGGTGGCCTATGCAGTCTGGTTCTTCCTGGCACAAATCAGGCTCCGGGGGCCCTTTGGGCTGATGCTGCACAATATCTCCCACCGTCGCCTGTTCAGAAAAAAATTCAACTGGCTGAATAAATACGTGATCTGGTTTGTATGCCCGTTTTTTGGCCATACACCTGAAACTTATTTTGCCCACCATGTTGGCATGCACCACGAAGAGAATAATCTGCCGGATGATGCCAGCAGCACCATGTCGTACCAGCGCGACTCCTGGAAGGATTTTATTAAATACTACCTTAACTTTTTAGTGCTTGGTTTCAGGGATACATTCATGTACCTTTTTACGCGCAAGAAAAAGAAATATTATGTCAATCTCACCCTCGGTGAAATGACCTTCTACGCGGTGAGCATCGGGCTTTGCTTTGTAAACTTCAAAGCCGCCTTATGGGTATTGATCATCCCCTTTCTGGTATCCCGGCTCATCATGATGCTGGGCAACTGGACCCAGCACGCTTTTGTGGACCCGAGGGAACCAGATAATATGTACAAGAACTGTTTTAATTGCATCAATACCTCTTACAACGATAAATGCTGGAATGATGGCTATCACCTTATCCATCACCTGAAACCCGGTATTCATTATACTGAAATGCCAACCCTCTTCCTGAAGGAAAAAGAAACCATCGCCAAAGAACAGTCATTGGTGTTTGAAGGGGTTCATTACCTGCATATTTTCTATTACCTCATGACAAAGAGGTATGATAAAATGGCCAGCCACCTGGTGAATGTGGATCATTGCTTTTCCTCGGAGGAGGAAGCGATCCGTGTCCTGAAAGAACGGACATCAAAGTTTCAGTTAACCGCCGCCTGACAAAGCGATCATGGAGAAGAAGATTAATATAAGACCCATCGCCCCGGGTGATAACAAAGCTATGGCTACCATCATCCGCGATACACTCACAGAATTTGGCGCCAACCGCCCAGGCACCGTTTATTTTGACCCCACTACTGACGCCTTGTATGAGTTGTTTCAGCAACCCGGAAGCTGGTATTATGTGGCGGAGATAGACGGGCAACTGATGGGTGGCGGTGGGTTGTTCCCTACGGATGGATTACCAGCCGGTACTTGCGAGCTGGTAAAAATGTACCTGCTCCCAAGTGCAAGGGGATTGGGGTTGGGGAAAAAACTGATCACCCGTTGCATTGAAAAAGCCCGTGAACTCGGTTATGACAAAATGTACCTTGAAACCATGCCCGAACTCGTTAAAGCCGTTTCGGTGTATGAAAAAATGGGCTTTGAATATCTTCCGGGGCCCCTGGGGAACAGTGGGCATTTTGGGTGTGGGAAATGGATGCTGAAAGCAATTTGATATTTTTCTGAAAACTATACAGGAGAGACTTCGTAAACAGGGCTAAACAAATATAACCGGCCGGTTTTTACTTCCACACACTGGTATCTTTTCCGTTGTTTGGCGCCACGTTGAAATACACGGCCATCTTCCAGTTTAAACAAGGCTTTATCTTCCAGTTCTTCCACCAGTTTACGGCCATTGGTTTCCTTGTCATATCTTCTGAGTATCCGGATCAGACCGTCTTCCGCGCAACTGCTGGCGGCCGGACTTCCGAGTATCCTCCTTAGTTCCGCTTCAATATCCGCCGGGAATAGTTTTCGTTCCAGGAAACGCGCCAGCAGCAGGGAAAAAATATGCTGCCATTCTTTGCCATGGGCCTGTACGCGGTGCTGGTATTTTTCATACACAACCAGGTGGGCCAGTTCATGAAGGGTGGTGATCAAAAACGCGTAGGGGTTCAGGTTACCATTCACACTAATACGGTGGTTGCGCATATCGGTTTTGTGGCGGTAATCACCAAGCACGGTTTTTCGCTCCCTGGCGATGGTCAGATGGACTTTGTACTGATGGAGAAACCCGGCCACTTCCTCATAAGTGCCGGGGGGGAGAAAGGATTTGAGACTGTCAAGCGGAACCTCTTTCTTAGCCATTTTGTTTTTGCTTCGACAATTTCATCAGGGCCGATACTTCAAAGAAAGTATAGAACAGGTAAAGCCCCATGCAAACAAAAAGGGCCGGTTTGTTCAGGTCTTTTTTGAATTTCATGATATAGAACAGGGCCACACCTGCAAACACAAAGATTTTGATCATAAAGCTGCCATAAATGGAGCGAAAGAAAGCATGGTTATTTTTTGTCGTCAACCCCCGGGTACCCATCCAATAGGTGAGGAAGGTGACGGCAAATAAAACCAGGTTACCAATGATCAGCACATCGGTATCAAAACCGGCTTCACGCCATTTGGGGCCAAAGACGAGGAACCCGCCGTCTAATACGACAAACAGGATGATGGCTGGTAAGAAAGGTCTGATAAGAGACCTGAAGGTGGATGTTGACATAATTCGTACGTGGTGCTCATTTGACCAGTTCCGGTTCCCTTTCCTTTTCCTTTATGACCGGAGAAGAGAGGTTGGCGGTGGGTTGGTTGCCCATATGACACTGGCCATTAAAGGTGGCGGTAGGTTCTACCTGCAGTTTGTTGGCATAGATGTTTCCGGAAACCACACAATCGCCACGCAATTGCAGGATGTCTTTTACTTTGATATTTCCGGACACTTTGCCAACGATATCGGCCTGGTTACCTTCAAGATCACCTTCCACCACTCCGCTGGCGCCGATCACGATCCTGGCGCTGCTCCGGATGTTTCCGATGATCGTCCCATCGATCCGAAGATCGCTGTTACTGCTGATGTCCCCTTTAAGGGTGGTTCCCGAACCGATCAGGGTCGTGCCGCTGCCGGTGCCATTTGTTTTTTCTGTGCTCATGGTTTCCCTGGATTTGGCGTTAAACATAGATATTTGGTTTCAATTGTCGAACTCATCCTTTGGAACTTCAATCAGGGTGGTATCCAGGGGCTGTGTCACATCTCCCCGCAATACTTTCTGCAACCCTTCTATAAACTGCGTCTGGTTCTTTACCACATTGTTCAATGAATCAACCGTGTACTTCATGTCCCGGTTCTGCCGCTGCTGCCCAAAATCCTCATAGCCAGGGATATAGTATTTCAAAGGCGTAAAAACGATCAGGGCCACGGTCAGCCCCACCAATACAACAAAAATGGTGCTAAGGGTTACATAAACGCTCAGCCTCGATAATTTAAACGTGACCACCTCCTCATAGGTATCGTCGTTCATGATCACCAGCCTGTAACGGTTGCGGAGTCTTTTAAGTGTGGACACTTTCTCTGGTTTCACGTGGATTGATTAGCGGTTAAAGTTAACAAAAACACTTCTTTTATCTGCCTGTCTATCAAAAATTTATGGGGAAAAAAATCGGAGCCGGAACATAATAAAATATTTGATTTTCAGTTATTAAGAATTTAGATTTGGCCGGACATGCGCGCATCCCGTTATTTTCTCCTGACCGTGGTTCTTCTTTGGCTTTGCCAGTCATCCCTGGCCCAGTTAGGCATTTCCTTTGACATCAAAAAACCCCGGGAATACCAGGAAAGGGTTCTCCGCTCCGAGCGTTCCGAAGAGAAAAAATTCACCCTCCCCCGGCGTTTTATGCAGAATGCCACCACCCGGTACAATTTCTTTTTCAACGCCAATAACAGCCTCAACGAAGTAATCGCCCAGGCAAAAGCCCAGCATAAAGACGATTTTACCAAATTATTACCTTTTTACAACTACAGCCTGGAACATACCTCGGCCAACCGGAAAGAACTGGATTCAATCATCATCCGGTCTTCCACCGGCATCGTGCTGCATGACCTGCGCAATGATTGGGCCGATAACCTCTATTTGCTGATGGGAGCCGCCTATTTTCTGCGAAAAGACTTTGATTCCGCCGCCCTTACCTTTCAATTCATCAATTACGCTTTTGCCCCCAAGGAAAAAGACGGGTACTACCAGGTGATCGGGAGCCGGTTTGACGGCAACAATGCCATGTCCATTTCCACCAAGGAAAAGAACAGTCTTCCCAAAAAGGTATTTGCCGAGCCCCCCAGCCGGAATGACGCCTTTATCTGGCAAATCAGAACCTTTATCGCCCGGGGTGCCTTTGCCGAAGCCGCCAGCCTGCTCGTCACCCTTCGCAATGACCCCGTTTTTCCCAAACGCCTGCAAACAGACCTCAACGAGGTACAGGCCCTTTGGTATTATGATCAGCAGCAGTGGGACAGCGCAGCGGTTTACCTGGAAAAATCGCTTGGCAACGCCCCCAACAAAAGCGAAAAAGCGCGCTGGGAATTCCTGGTAGCCCAGCTTTATGAATCCGGCAGGTCTTACGAGAACGCCCGGGAGAATTATGAAAAAGTGATCAACCATACCACCGATCCTGTGATGGAGATCTATGCCAGGCTGAATGCCATCCGCACCAATAAAGACAACGAAACTGACTATACTGACAGAAATATCAGCGAACTGCTCAAAATGGCGAAAAAAGATAAGTTTGTCGATTACCGCGACATCATCTATTTCACCATTGGGCAAATGGAATTGGAAAGAGGAAATACTGACAAAGCCATCGCCTATATCGAAGAAAGCACTCGCTACAGCAGCAACAATGAATCCCAGCGCACCCGTGCCTTCATGCTCCTGGGTGACCTGGCCTTTCGGAACCAGAAATACCGCCAATCGGCCCGCTTCTACGACAGTATCCGCATCACCAGCCTCACCATGCAGGAAGGGCAGCTTTTTATGGAGCGAAAATCCATGCTGGAGATTGTAGCCAGGAACATCGATATCGTGGAAAGACAGGACAGCCTGCTTCGAATAGCCAACCTTCCGGAAGAAGAACGTAATGACTGGGTAAGGAAAATGGTTAAACAACTTCGCCGGCAACAGGGATTAAAAGAAGATGAAAAAGGAACCACTCCGTTCCCAACCAATGAAACACCGGCAAATATTGATCTCTTTAGTACCACCGCCCCCAAAGGGGAATGGTATTTCTACAATACGGCCCTTCGCACCAAGGGGGAGGCCGATTTCCGGACCCGCTGGGGCAACCGGCCCAATGCGGATAACTGGCGCCGCATCAGCGCCGTTAATCTGGCCAGCAAACTCCCTCTGTCAAGTGAACGTGGACAGGTCAATCCCGACGCGGCGCCTGTATTGGAAGTACCTCTCACATTTGACGGCCTCATGGCCCAACTGCCCCTGACGGAAGAAAAAAGGAAGCTTGTCAACGACTCCCTTCAAAAAGCTTTGTTTGACCTGGGTAAGGCCTATGCGGAAAAAGTAGAGGATTGCCGGTTTTCGACCCAAACCCTCGAACGCCTGCAAGCCCAGTTCCCGGCTTTCCAACCCATGGATGAGGTCTTATTCCTGCTTTATTATTGCTACAAACGGGCAGGTGACAACACAAAGGCCAATGCCACCCTTCAATCGCTTAAGGCAAACTTTCCCAATAGCGGATTGGCAGAGCAACTGACCACCGGAAAAAAACCCGAACTGGACAAACCCGAAAAGAATAATCCGGTAAGTGCCGAGTACGAAAAGATCTATGAATTGTTTATCGAAGGGGATTTCCAACAGGCAATCGACAGAAAAAAGAAAGCCGACAGTCTGTATGGCTCCAATTACTGGTCGCCCCAGCTCTTGTATATAGAAGCCGTTTATTATATCCAGAAAAGAGAGGATGCTACCGCGCTGGGTTCTTTACAGGCGATCATTAACAAATACCCTGATCATATTCTTGCCGATCGTTCAAAGCAACTGATGGCTGTATTGGGTCGCCGCAAGGAAATAGAAGAGGAACTCAGTAAACTACCAGATCCCGATGGAGCTAACCCTCCCTTAACCGTCGCCACAGACACCATGCAGAAAAAGACCACGGTGGCCCCTACCCCTCAACCCGTGGCCCAGCAGCCTAAGGTAAACCCACAGCCCGCAAAGAAAGACAGCCTGGTGGTCAACCGGCCGCTTCTGGACACCGCAAAAAAAATCACCCTTCCCATTCCAGGAAATTATGCGCATAATGAAAACCAGCCTCACTATGTGATGATGATCCTTTATAAAGTGGATAAGGTTTGGGGCAATGAAACGAATGGGGCATTTGGACGATATAACCGGGAAAAACCAGTCAACCGCAACCTGACCAATACCCTGGTGGAATTAGACCCGGATACCAAACTCTTGCTGATCGGGCCCTTTGAAAATGGCGGACTGGCCCTGCAATACCTCAGCGAGGTAAAGCCCCTGGCCCCCAGCCGGATCGTACCCTGGCTAACTCCTTCCAAATACAGTTTCTCCCTGATCAGCAACCCCAACCTGGATATACTGAAACAAAAGAAGGTAATCGGTGAATACCAGATGTTTATTCAGGGGGTTTACCAGGGGAAATTTTAAACATTTCTTTTTGACTTATCCCCTTCCGTTTTATTAGTTTTGGAAGAGCGAATCAAACCTTGAAACACCATGACCCGATCTGTCCGGATCTTCTGGAGAATCGTCCTGTACGGATTTCTCGCCTTTATCCTTTTACTCCTGACCATCAATTGGGGATGGTGGGGCAATATGCCCTCTATTACCGAGTTGGAGAACCCAACCATCCTTCAGGCCTCTGAAGTATATGCCGATGATGGAACGCTGATGGGCAAATATTACCTGGATAAAGGGAACCGGATCAATATACAGTACAAAGACCTTTCTCCCAATGTGGTAAACGCCCTGGTATCTACGGAGGATGAGCGATTTTACCAGCACTCCGGTATTGATTTTCGGCGTACCATGAGCGCCGTGGCACACCTGGGACAGAAAGGTGGCGCCAGTACCATTACGCAGCAGTTAGCGCTGAACCTTTTTAATAGCCGTTCTTCCAACCCCTTTATGCGGATCATCCAGAAGCTGCAGGAATGGATCATCGCGATCAAACTCGAAAGAAATTTTACCAAGGAAGAGATCATCGCGCTTTACCTGAATGCGGTTTCTTTTAGTGAAAACACATTTGGCATCCGGAGCGCATCCCGCACATTTTTTCAGAAAGAACCTGATCAGTTGAATGTACAGGAATCAGCCTTGCTGATAGGCATGGTGAATGCCCCTACTCTATACAACCCCCGCCGAAACCCCAAGGCCGCCCGGGAAAGAAGAAATGTGGTGATCAACCAAATGGTCCGTAATAAAAAACTGGATGCCGCCACTGCCGCCAAACTCAAAGCGGAGCCAATCAAGTTAAATTACCGCAAGCTGGATGAAAACAACGGGTATGCCCCTTATTTCCGTGAAGTATTGAGGGATGAACTAAAGAAATTGTTGAAAGAGATTAAGAAACCCAATGGGGAAAGCTACAATATTTATACCGACGCACTGAAGATCTATACCACGATCAACCCGAGGATGCAGGAATATGCCGAAGAAGCGGTAGCCTCTCACCTGCCAACCATGCAAAAAATCCTGAGTAGCACCGGAAAAATCAAAGATGGTTCAATCTGGAAAGGTTTTGAAAATGTGATTGAATCGGCCATGAAACAAAGTGACCGTTGGGCCACCATGAGCGCCGAAGGATTTACAGAAAAAGAAATCCGCCGGGCCTTTACTCAAAAGGTACCGATGAAGGTATTTGCCTGGAACAAGAACCGGGAGACCGATACGGTGATGACGCCTATTGATTCCATCAAATACCATCACCAGATCATGCAGTCTTCTTTTATGGCCATGGACCCCGTGACCGGAGAGGTTAAGGCTTGGGTAGGTGGAATTAATTTTAAGACCTTCAAATATGATCACGTCAACCTCAATACCAAACGCCAGGTTGGTTCTTCGATTAAACCCTTGTTGTACACCATGGCCATGGAAGAAAGAGGATTTACCGAAGCCACCGAATGTGAACGCGTAGCCCAGTTCTTCCCCGGACAGGGATGGGTACCGGCCGGAAAGGGAGGGAAAGGCGGTACCATCAGTTTTGCCGGCGCGCTTGCGTTTTCAGACAACTATGCCTCCGCCTATGTGATGAAGGCAGTAGAACCAGGCCCATTCGCTGAATTTGTATCCCGGTTGAATATTCCTACCGACATTGGCCCACACCCGTCCAATGCCCTTGGGGCCTGTGACCTATCCATGTATGAAATGATGTGGAGCTATACCATTTTTGCCGGGAGGGGATTCTCCACCCGGCCCTATTATATTTCCCGTATTGAAGACCGGAATGGGAATGTGATCAAACGTTTTGATTATTCAGTAAACCGGAAGGAAGCGATTAGTGAAGCTACCGCGTACAGGATGGCAAGGATGATGCAGGGTACAGTTGATTTTGGTACGGCTGCCGGATTGCGTAACCGGATCGGAGTGGCAGAGCTTGGCGGGAAAACAGGTACTACCAATGATAACAGCGATGCCTGGTTTATGGGATACACACCACAACTATTAGGGGGTGTATGGGTAGGTTGTGACGACCGGTTTGTACGGTTAAATAAAAATGATGCCCGCGGTTATGGTGGATTTGCGGCAAGACCTATCTGGGAATATTTCTTTAAGAAAGTAATGAATGACCGGAAACTGGGCTATGATAAAAATGCCCGGTTCTCCAAACCCAGCAACCTTGACCTTGAGATCAACAGCGCGGGTATCATCAATGAACAGTATGTGGCTGAACCGGGAGCGGAATCCAGCAATATCGGCACAGGTCCTGTATCTGGATTTGAGGTTTTAGAAAACAGTGAGAATATCTTCCCCGATTCAAAACCTGTGGAAGACGATTCCAAACCCAAGCGTGATACCATCCCAAAGGCGGTAATGCCCAAACGCACGGAAGACCCTAAGATCGGGGATGCCCAACCCCAGGAGGAAAAAAAGAAGAAGGGGGTGTTGCAGAAGTTGTTTGGGAAGAAAAATCAGCAATGAGATAAACGCAGAATTGTTTTTTCCTGATTTACACCAACAACCGGATTAGACTGGCTTAGCTGACGATATCCTGTGGCTACCGTTCTGGCCGGTCATCATCAGTACACTTCCAGGGGTGCTCTCCCCAGGTAGCACCCGGGGATATGAAGGGTTCAACCCCTGCGGGGTAGGGAGAGCATTGAGTATCTGGTGGCATTAGATATCTCCAGTATTGAGGTTTTAGCCCGAACTCAGAATCGCATTCGCATAACCCCGAAGGGGTTGAACCATCATAACCGTCGGTGACACCAGGTCTGATGGGTTGGGGTCATCAGCAGTAGGCTTCCAGGGGGTGTCCACCCCGGGTGCCACCCGGGGTTATGAAGGGTTCAACCCCTGCGGGGTTGGGAGTGCATTGAGCAATTGGTAGTATAAGATATCTCCAGTTTTGAGGCTTTAGTCTGAAGTCAGAGTAGTTTTCGCATAACCCCGAAGGAGTAGGGAGTGCATTGAGTATCTGGTGGCATTAGATATCTCCAGTATTGTGGTTTTAGACCGGACTCAGAATCGCATTCGCATAACCCCGAAGGGGTTGAACCTTCATAACCGTCGGTGCAACCGACGGACCTTATGATGATGTATGCCCGCCTGTCGCACCGACAGTGTGAGGGGTTGAGGTCATCAGCAGTACACTTCCAGGGCTGCTCACTCCCGCTATCCATACCTTATCCCTTTCGACATCAAGGTTAGGAACCAGAAACCTACCTTATAATTCCTTATTCTTATTTTCTATTGAGATTACTAACCATATCCCCTACCATCTTCTCCAGATCATACTCCTGTTTCCAACCCCAATCCTTTCGCGCTACGGAATCATCAATGCTTTGTGGCCAGCTATCGGCAATGGCCTGCCGGTAATCGGGTTTGTAGGTAATGGAAAAACCGGGGATATGTTTTTGAATAGCGGCGGCAATTTCTTTGGGAGAGAAACTCATCGCCGAAATATTATATGATGTCCTGACCGAGATCTGACTCGCAGGCGCCTCCATTAATTCAATCGTGGCCTTGATGGCATCGGGCATATACATCATGGGGAGATAAGTATCCTCCCTTAAAAAACACTCATATTTCCCGGTTTCCAGGGCTTCATGAAAAATCTCCACCGCATAATCGGTGGTACCGCCACCCGGAGCCGATTTATAGGAGATCAATCCGGGATATCGCAAACTGCGCACATCGACGCCAAATCGCTGATGGAAATAATGACACCAGAATTCCCCGGCATACTTGCTGATCCCATACACCGTGGTGGGCTCTATAATGGTTTGCTGAGGACAGTTTTGCCGGGGTGAAGTTGGACCAAATACCGCAATAGAGGAAGGCCAATACACTTTCTTAATATTCTCCTCGCGGGCAATATCCAGCACATTTAATAGGCCCTGCATGTTGAGGTTCCAGGCCAGACCAGGGTTCTTTTCCCCGGTAGCCGAGAGAATAGCGGCTAATAAGTAGATCTGGGTTATATTCTGCCGGATCACCTGTACATGAAGCATCTCCTTGTTCATCACATCCAGGCTCACATAGGGACCCGTGCCCTCCAGCAGTGGGTTCTGTTCGCGCAGATCAGAAGCCACCACATTGGCATTTCCATAAATCTTTCGTAAGGCAAGCGTCAGTTCCACGCCGATCTGCCCGGAGGCACCGATGACGAGTATTTTTTCTTTAACCATAATCAAATGAAAGGTTTCTCGCAGCGATTCTTCGCGGGCGCAGCGAAAAATAATTATTTAAAGAATCTCAATATCTGCCGGACCATACAGAACCGTGGCAGCCTCATTTCTTGAAGAAAGATAGGTCCGATAAATCTCACTACTCCGCATCCGGTGATCGATGGTTTCATTATACAATCCGGATAATCCCATCAACAATTCCGCGCTTTCCCGAAGCCCGTGCGATCCTCCATCAGATGCGGTGATATAATCCACCAGTCCGTTCTTCCTGGCAAACTCCTGTAACAACAGGGTTGACTGCCTGCCGATCATGATGCGGATTCCGGCTACTTCGGCTACCGAAAAATCGAGTACATCGTCAAATACAAAGGCAATTTCGGAAGGGTTTAGTTTATGTTGCTGACAAAAATGATGAAGTGCCTGAATTTTATGCTTAATGCCAAAATATACACTGTGAAAATGTTCACGACGGGCAAGCGAGAAGGAAATCTCATTCTTTTCCCCGGAGATCACCGCGCATATCGGCTGTTGCTGATGCCGGAGAAAATGGTTGAAGCGAAGCAGGTTGGTTCCCATGGCATCTACCTCACTAAAGGGGCTTGAACCGGTCAGGTCCTTCTGCCCATTATTAAATACACCGTCCCAATCAAACACAAAGGCTTTAATAGCTTCCAGTTTGGAAGCCAGCTTATCCCTGGGAATCAGAAAATTTCCTTTGAAGGGGAGTTCCTGCATGTTGGATGGTTCCGGTTAAAGATCCTGGATATCAAGCATGCCAACGGGTTTGCCATTCTCCACTACCAACAAGGTATCCACGGCGGTTTGCTTGAAGACCTGGGCGGCTTCATTCAGCAAAGCATTTCCGTCGATCGTAAGGGGGTTGGCATGACAGACATCCCCTAATTTTTTATCCAATGCTCCCTGTCCACCAGACTGAAGAAGACGGCGAAGGTCGCTATCGGTAAAAATCCCTTTCAGGCTTCCATCTCCACCAACTACCGCAACTGACCCAAACCCGTATTCAGTCATTTTTACAATGGCATCTTTCAGGGTCAGACCGGCATCAGCTACCGGGTTGATCGATTTGATGGCATCCTTTACCCGAACAGTCATCAGGCGGGTATCCCGGATAAACTGGTCGGTACCAACACTGGTCAGGTTATTTTCAGTAAGGGCGGTCATCACTTTATAGGGAACAGTGATGGTATGAACGCCAATATTGATCGCGTTTCTTACATGTTCACTGTGACGAACCGAGCTGAACATGACCTTGGTAGGATAGTTGTAGCGGTTGACGGCATTGACACATTGCTCAACCAGGGCAAGGGCATCATGTCCCTGGTCCTGCAGACGACCCACCAAGGGGCAAACATAGGTGGCACCGGCCTGCATGGCCATATAAGCCTGTTGTACGGTATAGACCAGGTGTACATTCACCAGCATCCCTTTTTTGCGAAGCAGGTTACATGCCCTTACCCCTTCCAGGGATACAGGGATCTTGAATACTGTTTTATTGATATCCAGTCCCAGGTCAAGTTGCCGCTGGGCCTCGGCGAGGATTTCTTCAGCGGTATTTCCCAGGGCCTCGATTTGAAGCACAGGAACGATTTTCGATAACTCCACAATCGTAGCGTCAATATCCGCGATCCCTTCCCTTTGCATAAAGGTGGGTGTAGTGGTAAGACCATTCAGGAAACCCAGTTTAAAGGCTTGTTTGATCTCTTTCAGATTGGCGGAATCAAGATATAGTTCCATAGTATATTCTTCTTGTTAGAAAATGATTGGCAAAACTAATGAATTAATTACCGGTCAGGCTTTGTTTCGGTATTTTACCTCCACGGCATGAAGTTCAAGCAGGGGCTTCAGGAATTCCTCCAGGTCATAGACACAAAGCTGGCTGGCGGCATCACAAAGGGCTTTTTCTGGTTCCGGATGGGTTTCCACAAAAATACCATCCACACCGGCGGCTACCCCTGAACGGCTTAATACCGGCAGAAATTCACGGGCTCCCCCTTTGGCATCGGCACTGGGAATACCATACTTGCGAATGGAATGGGTGATATCAAAAACAACCGGGTATCCCGTTTTTTGCATATGATAAAAACTACGCGGATCAACCACAAGGTCATTGTAACCAAATGTGTAGCCTCTTTCGGTGAGGATGATCTGGTCGTTGCCGCTTTCCAGGCATTTCTGCACCGGGTGCTTCATGTTTTCAGGAGCCAGGAACTGGCCATGTTTGATATTGACCACCTTCCCGGTTTTGGCAGCAGCGGTCACCAATCCGGTTTGCATACAGAGATAGGCGGGAATCTGCAATACATCACAAACCTCCGCCACGGGAGTGGCCTGGTCGGGGTAATGGATATCGGTGAGAACAGGGAAACCAAATTCTGATTTGATGCGGGCCAGTATCTTCATACCCTTGTCCAGACCGGGGCCATCATAATACTTAACACTGCTCCGGTTATCTTTTAAGAAAGAGGATTTGTAGATGATGCGGATCTTCAATCGTTCACTCACTTCCTTTAGCATCTCTGCGGTTTTGAGCATGATGCTTTCCTCTTCGATCACGCAGGGACCGGAAATAAGAAAGAGTTCATCGGCACCACAGGGGATGCCACCGACGTTGACTATTTTTTCACTCATGGTGGGCAAAATTAACAAAAAACCCCGCATAAGGCGGGGTTTCTATATAAAGTTAGCGAAGTCTTAAGCATTCACTTTTCCTTTCACTTTAGCGATCACCTCTTCCGAAATATTGTTCGGTGTTGGGGCGTAGTGAGAGAACTCCATGGTAGAGGAAGCGCGACCGGAGGACATGGAACGCAATTGGGTTACATACCCAAACATTTCGCTCAGGGGCACTTTGGCTTTGATCACCTGGGCGTTGTTACGGCTGTCCATACCTTCCATCATACCACGACGACGGTTAAGGTCACCGGTTACATCACCCATGTACTGATCGGGGGTAACCACTTCCACCCGCATGATCGGCTCAAGCAGGATCGGCTTGGCTTTGCGGGCCGCTTCGCGGAAACCTTGCTTGGCGCAAAGTTCGAAGGACATCGCATCGGAGTCAACCGCGTGGAAGCTACCATCAAAAATGCGGACCTTCAGGTTGTCAACAGGATAGTTGGCCAATACACCGGTGGTCATCGACTGCTCGAATCCTTTCTGGATCGGTGTGATAAATTCACGGGGAATGGAACCACCCACAATATTGTTCACAAACTGGAAATGCTTGTCGGGGTTCTCGGCCTTCCAATCCGCATCCACAGGTCCGAGTTCAAACACGATATCGGCGAATTTACCACGACCACCGGTTTGCTTTTTCAATACTTCACGGTGTTCAACAGTGGCATTGAAGGCTTCTTTGTAAGCCACCTGGGGAGCACCTTGGTTAACTTCTACTTTAAACTCACGACGCATACGGTCGATGATGATCTCCAGGTGCAATTCACCCATCCCGCGAAGGATCGTCTGACCGGTATCTTCATCGGTGTTTACACGCAGAGTAGGATCTTCTTCCACCAGTTTGGCAATGGCCATACCCATCTTGTCCACATCGGCCTGGGTCTTGGGTTCTACCGCGATGGCGATAACCGGCTCGGGGATGAACATGTTCTCCAGGGTGATCGGATGGTTCTCGTCGCAAAGGGTATCACCGGTTTTGATTTCTTTGAAACCAACGGCTGCGCCGATATCACCCGCTTCGATAAAGTCGATAGGGTTTTGTTTGTTGGCAAACATCTTCATGATACGGCTGATCCGCTCTTTCTTTCCACTGCGTACGTTGAGTACATAGGAGCCGGCATCGAGGCGGCCACTGTACACACGGAAGAAGGCCAGACGACCAACGAAGGGGTCGGTCATGATCTTGAAGGCCAGGGCGGCAAAGGGATCTTTGGGATCGGCCTTGCGCACCAGTTCTTCGCCGTTATCAGGGTTGGTCCCTTTGGTATCCGGAATATCAATGGGAGAAGGCAGGTAGCGGCAAACGGCATCCAGGGCTGTTTGCACCCCTTTGTTCTTAAAGGAAGAACCACACATCATGGGAACGATGCTCAGGTCGATAGTGGCCTTGCGGATCGCTTCATGAATTTCATTCTCGGTGATGGAATCGGGGTTCTCAAAGAATTTCTCCATCAGGGTATCGTCGTATTCAGCTACGGCTTCTACCAGGTTGGCGCGCCATTCCTTGGCTTCTTCCACCATATCGGCAGGGATATCGATCTCATCAAAAGTCATTCCCTCTGTTTCCATGTGCCAGATGATCCCTTTCATCTTGATCAGGTCCACCACACCTTTGAAATTATCTTCGGCGCCAATGGGGAGCTGAAGGGGAACGGCTTTGGAACCCAGCATTTCCTTTACCTGCTTCACTACATTGAGGAAGTCGGCACCGGCGCGGTCCATTTTGTTGACAAAACCAATACGGGGAACGCCGTAACGGTTGGCCTGGCGCCAAACGGTTTCAGACTGGGGCTCAACGCCATCCACAGCCGAAAACAGGGCAATCAGACCATCCAGTACACGCATGGAACGTTCAACTTCTACAGTAAAGTCCACGTGACCCGGAGTATCGATGATGTTGAAATAATATTTTTTGGTATCGGGTGTAGGTTTACCCAGTACGGTGGGGAAGTTCCACTGGCAGCTTACGGCTGCGGAGGTAATGGTGATACCCCTCTCTTTTTCCTGCTCCATCCAGTCAGTGGTAGCGGCACCATCGTGTACTTCGCCGATCCGGTGAATCATACCGGTATAACGAAGGATACGCTCGGTAGTCGTTGTTTTACCGGCATCAATATGTGCCGCGATACCGAAATTCCGTTGAAATTTTAAGTCTGCCATGTTAGTTCGTTATAGTAAAATTTTGAGGCGCAAATGTAGTGAGAAATACCCACCTGGCAAAGGATGGGGAAATATTGTTCCAGATTGGGGGAAACCCGGTCAAACTGGCTGAAAATGCGGTGATTTTGGGTAATCATTGTAATTTCAAACTCGCATAAACTTTAACCTCCAATAAAACCTCCGTTATGGCAGCAAAGAAGAAAGCAAAAAAGAAAGCGGCGGCTAAAAAACCGGTCGCAAAAAAGGCCAAAAAAGCCCCAGCCAGGAAAAAAGTGAAAAAAGCCGCTAAAAAGCCTGTTGCCAGGAAAAAGCCGGCCAAAAAAGCCGTCCGTAAAAAGGCAGCCCCCAAAAAGAAAGCAGCCAAAAAAGCGGTAAAGAAAGCCGTTAAAAAGAAAGCCGCGCCCAAAAAGAAAGTGGCAGCCAAGAAAAAAGCCGCCAAAAAAGTGGTGAAGAAGGTGGCCAAGAAGAAACCGGCCCCAAAACCCGCTCCTAAGCCCGTTCCGAAGCCCGTAGCTGTGGTTGCACCGCCTCCCCCACCTCCACCACCCCCGGTCATAGAACAGGAACCTACGCCTCCTGTGGTGGAAGCCTCTACCCTGTTCAATGACGAACCAACCGGCCCGGAGCTTTAGAATATTGAATTATTTCTCGCAGTGTGCGCTAAGAAAATAACGAACGCAGCGGCAGTCTGATTTTGGAATATCCAGAATGCCGCCGCGTTCGTTTTATTTTTTGCGCTCGCTGCGAGAAACAAAAAAAGCCACTCCCTAAGGAATGGCTTTCTTTATCGAAAAGTTATTGGTTATACCCGGAAGTGGGCAAAAGCCTTGTTGGCTTCAGCCATACGGTGGGTATCTTCTTTTTTCTTGAATGCGGCTCCTTCCCCTTTGGCAGCGGCTACGATTTCGTTAGCCAGCTTATCGGCCATGCTGCGGCCATTACGCTCGCGGCTATAGCGGATCAGCCATTTCATGCTCAGGGAGATCTTGCGGTCGGCCCTTACTTCGGTTGGAATCTGAAAAGTGGCACCACCGATACGACGGCTGCGAACTTCCACAGAAGGGGTAACATTGGCGAGGGCGCGTTTCCAAATCTCATATCCTTCTTCGCCGGTTTGTTTGCTCACCTTATCTAGAGCATTGTAAAAGATCTCGTAAGAAACACTTTTCTTACCCTCCCACATCAGGTTGTTCACAAACCGGGTAACCAGCTTGTCATTGAACTTGGGATCGGGTGCTAAGGGGAGTTTTTTTGCTTGTGCTTTCCGCATGACTCAGTATATAGACTATTTAAAAAAAATTATTTCTTGGCTTTTTCTTTCTTCGTACCGTACTTGGAACGGCTTTGCTTCCTGTCCTTCACACCGGCAGTATCCAGCGAACCACGTACGATGTGGTAACGTACGCCCGGAAGATCCTTCACACGACCCCCACGGATAAGCACGATGGAGTGCTCCTGCAGGTTGTGGCCTTCACCCGGAATATAGGCGATCACCTCCACCTTGTTGGTCAAACGAACCTTGGCCACTTTACGCAGGGCGGAGTTCGGTTTCTTCGGAGTGGTGGTGTACACACGGGTACAAACCCCGCGGCGCTGAGGGCAAGCATCCAAAGCACGGGATTTGCTCTTAGCCTTGATGATTTCTCTTCCTTTTCTTACAAGTTGCTGTATTGTAGGCATTCTGGACCTTTTAAATTTTGGGACGGCAAAGGTAAAGCCCTGTCGGGTAAATACCAAAAATTCATCCGTATTATTCTATACACTAAACATCCACCCGTGTTCATCCGCCCGTTTACCCTCACGGATCTCTGTGAGCCAGGTCTTTATGGAGGGGGATAATTTAAACTTCGTGGTGTCGAATTCCATCGCGAACCCTTTGTAATTCAATTCCCTGATGGGTGCGATCACCGCCGCCGTACCGGTTCCGAATACCTCACTGAGCTTTCCAGACCGGTAAGCGCTCATCACCTCCTCAATATCGATCATCCGCTCCTCCACCTTCACACCCATTTCCTGGAGGCCCGTAATCACACTGTCACGCGTTACGCCTGCCAGGATGGTGCCTTCATCAAGGGAAGGAGTGACGGCTACCCCGTCGATCACAAAAAACACGTTCATCATACCCACTTCCTGCAACCACCTGTGTTCCTCCGCATCGGTCCACAAAACCTGGTCAAAACCCTTTTCGCGGGCAATGGTGGCCGCCATCATGCTACCCCCATAGTTACCCGCATTCTTTGAAAAGCCCACCCCACCCTTACAGGCACGGGTAAAATGCTCTTCCACCATTATCCGCATGGGGTTCATGTAGTAGGGGCCTGTAGGACTTAACAGGATCAAAAATTTATACGAATCCGATGGACGCACCCCCAACATGGGGTCTGTAGCAAACATCACCGGACGGATATATAGGGAATGCTCCTTCTGCGAAGGGATCCAACCCTTGTCCAACTCAATCAACTGACGCATACCCTCCAGGAAAATCTCCTCCGGTACCTCTGGCATATTCATCCGCACCGCCGATTTGTTGAATCGGTTAAAATTATCCCTCGGACGAAAAATAGCCGCCTCACCAGCCTCATTCCTGTACGCTTTGATCCCTTCAAAAATGGCCTGGCCGTAATGAAGGGCCGATAAGGAAGGATCCAGCATCAAAGGCTGATAAGGTTTGATATCCACACTCTTCCACTCCCCATTTTCAAAATCCGCCTCCAACATATGGTCGGTAAATACCCGGCCAAATGGTATGTTCTCCAGGTTCGTTCCCGGCAAACGGCTATGGGCCGTTTTAGTGATCAAAATCTCCATAGATGCTATCATAATTAGGGTTATTTTGCATCACAAAGAAACAAAAAATACTAACAAATGTTAGTGTTTGTGATGTATAATGAATTTAAATAATATCACACTTTCGCCTCAATTAGCCACCGATCTGTTTGCACATTCCCTTATAGAAGGGGCTCCGGCATCAACAAAGGTAAAGGAACCGGTCAAGAACGCCGGTAAAAATTACCTGGGTGACAACCTCCGCCAG